>CAZOWB010000144.1:0-3857 GCA_964583315.1 uncultured Candidatus Bathyarchaeia archaeon
ATTTGAGCAAGCTAAAACAAACATGCTCCTACTAAACAAGATAATACAGGACGTAGCCCTAAGACCTGGAGCCGCAAGTTCGATCCAATTCAACCAGAGAAGCGGAGGAATCGGCATATACAGAAGCACAGAAAACCTAATAATAGAAGCCATAGGAACCGAAAGCCAAACCCTACGACCCAACGCTGACGGAACATACCAGGAGTGGACAGCTTTCGGCGGCCAAGGGGAACACTGGCAGCTAACAAGCGACCAAAACAATGCAACAGGCATCCAAATAACGGGAGATACCGCAGCTTTAGAAACGGAAAACTTAGAGGATTTAACCCAAGCTGGCGAGGAAATAATCAGCGTAACCGCCTACATAAAGGCGAAAGCAGTAGGGGTAGAACACAAGATATGGCCAATCTCAAACATGAACTTCGCAAACGATGACAGCGGCTGGACCACAACGGTTATAATTTACAATGGTAGTGCAAGTTGTGGCTATGACAATTCGACTGGAAACCCCTACGGCTCTGGTGCAGGAAGCTATTACCATCAGGCGAATTATACCAAAGGCAATCCCCAAACGAACGTGGTTTTCATCAGCGAAACCTCTTTCAGCTACACCAATGGAACGCCTGCCCGTGCCTATTTATCCTACGCTTATGCCGTAAGCTATGAAGTTATTGGGCATGGTGAAGGTAATATAAACATTAATGGTAACATAACTATCCGGCTTGTGAAGCCAGATAACACAGTAGTGGATCTAGATAGCGAATCCTTCACAAGTGAGGTAAATTGGAAATATAAGACTGGCATCGTTATTGCTGTTGCAAATTTTGTAGCATCAGGCACTTATAAACTACAGGTAATTAGCAACCTCTCCATTCAAGGCAACAAAGATAGCTACATAAAACTAAACTTTGATGATGTGGGCTTAGAATTATCTATACCTGACAGTGAGCCTGAAAAGGCTGTTATTGTGTGGCGGACACACAGCAGTAACTATGAGAGCTCCAGCAGTTTCACGGTTTCAAGGGGAGACTTCACCATTCACTCTGAAACCAGAACAGTTAATCCCTACACTCAAAATAGCTGGACGCAGGATGAAGTTAACTCTCTAGAAATAGGTGTAAGAGCATCGGCTCTAGGCGAAAACGAAACAATACAGGTTAGCGAAATCTGGATTACAGTAGTTTACGTATCTGGACAGGCCGATGTCCTCTATAATTCAACTGAGAGAGGAGGCCTCTACACGCTTGCTTATCGAGGGGGAAGCCGAGCATCAGCCGCTGAAACAATCCTAGCTGGCACCCAATCTCTGAGGGTAAGCATGTCAAGTTCACTTGGCTGTGTTCGAGTGGAAACAGGAAACGGCGTTTGGATAATTCTCGACTACTCCAGAGTTCGAATTGTAACTAACACAGTGTTAAGGGTGGGTGGGACTCAATATAATCTGACGGAAATATTTATAATCCGCCTAGAACCCGGATCCACAGGCGGATCCGGAACTGTGACTGTGAAAGTTCAAAATATGGGTTTCAATTCTGAAACCTACATATATGAAAGGGGAACCCTTATCCTCCGCATTAAGGTAGGAAGCCGTCAGGAAGAGCTAAACCTTTCCTCAGAGACGCTAAAACCTATTGTTAGGATCACCGAAGCCGTTATAAGGGTCTCCATAAGCTAAGGGGCGAAAAATATGGATGTTCCCATAGCGCATATTATTGGAACCGCTGCTCTAATAGCCCTCGTGATATCCATAACCCTTGCCTACCAGATTGTCGTAGACTATGTGGAAACTAATGTTTTAAAGGCTCAGCTGAAGCAGGTTGCAGAGTACGTGTCAATGAACCTAGTTAACCTGATCACTCTAACTGAGTTCGCGTATGGAGATCTTTCAACTCTAACGGTTATGACCAAGAGTTTAAATCTTCCAGAAGATCTCGGTGGAAACCCATACCGGATAAGACTTATTAATGAGGAGGGAAACTGCTATGTGCAAGCTGAGCTTGTAATACGAACTGATCTAACCGCTGAATCTCCCATCCCCCTAAACTCAACTAAAACACGTGTAATAATTGTAACTAGTGAAATACAGCTCCCGGACAGTAGCATAGTTCCGTCAAATATGGTTTATGGCGGAAATCCGAACATTATAGTTTGGTGCTGGAAAAATAGCTCTAGCTCCATGTGTGCGGGAATAGGCGTAAAGATGGGGGGAAGCTAACTAATGCATTCCTACGAGTATCTTTTTACTGCGGTAATTATCTTCGCTATTCTTATAGCCTCGACAACCATAGTAAGTATAATGCCCCAACCATCCATAAATGTATCAGAGAAAGAACAGCTAAAAACTGTGGCTCAAAAGATAATGACTCAGCTAACCCTCAATCCAGGTAACCCGCCCGACTGGGGTAGCAACTTAACAGTAGGTTCTTCTACTCTCACAGCCTTCGGCCTCGCAAAATATGGTGAAATCACACGTGGCGCATATGTTCTTGACCTAGATAAAGTACAAAGGCTGAACGAAAACCTACCTCAAAACCTATATGTGCCGCCAAGCAGAGTAATCGATCTTCTCAATTTAGGCAACGATTACGGCATAAAAATAGAGTTTGTCCCCGCATTAAACGCCACCGTAGCCACCGAAATAAACTCTAATAGCGCCACAATATACGTTAATGTTACGGGTCAAAATATGTTGCCAATAGCAAACGTGAATGTAACCGCAAGAATATTTTACCTTTACGATGGGCAGATCCAAAAAACCCCCATCTTCACAAATTTCACAGGCATAGACGGGCAATGCATGATCAAGTTCGACGGTTTTTCCTCAGAAGACGCCTTACTGGTCTTGGTGATTGATTATTATGGAATCCGCATAATAAAAACATGCATTTTAAACACAGCTTTAACCCAAGCCTTCTTCCTTGGAGATCACTTAATCTTAAACTCCTCTCTTTCTATTATAAGTAACACAGCCTACCAAATCATAGTAGCGGAATCTGATGGAACTTACATGATCGACTATGCATTATGCGGTCTGAATCTAACAAATGAATTCTCAGTTCCATCCTATTCTCTCTATGAAATAAATTATACCGAACCATCCGCTATTGCTCTACTCGCAGTCGCTAACGGAGGGTCAGATCTCGCGGTCGCATGTAAGAGCGTGCCCTCCTGTTATAGTTCCATTCCGGGAGATGTATCTTCTCCTCTTATTTACATGTTGGAAAGATCAGTCAAAATAGGCGAATCCCTTTACACCATGAGACTGGAAATATGGAGGATGTCATGGTGATACCCATAAAAAAGATTATTAAGGCATGTAGAGGACAGGCAAGAATCCTCGAGGCTGTTATTGCCTCGGTTATAATATTTTTGGTTTTTTCAGTCGCGTTTTTCCTCATCTATTCATCAGAGAATCTCTTTGCGAAGGAAACAATCGACCTAAATAGGCTCGGTTATAATATCCTACACCGTTTAGCTGAGTCACGCGTAATAGAGAAAACCATTGAGGCTGATCCGGAGAACGGAAACTTCAGTCTAAAAATAGCTGTACAGGAGATTCTCCCAACCGGAATATACTTTAATTTAACAATCTATAACTGCACGGGGAATCCATCTGAACCCTATAGCGACTCTCCCTTAAGTGTCAGCAACGCTCCATCTGGAATTTTTGATGAGTCAGGGGAGGTGGCCTCCGCAAGCACAATGTACACTTCAAGAAGAGGAAACATCTATCATCTCGTTTTAAAACTAACTCGTGGATGAGAAATGAGTAAAATGAATGTGCTATAAATATTTATAAAAAGAGAGAGCATAAGAAATAATGAGGATTAATGTTGATGAGAAGTTTTAGATGGAAT
>CAZOWB010000145.1:0-3840 GCA_964583315.1 uncultured Candidatus Bathyarchaeia archaeon
TTCCTAACTATACTCACAGCATAGTTCTTACATCCGTTAGTTATGATTCCGATTTTGACGCCATGCTTCTTAAGAGAATCCAAAACTTCCAGAGTTCCCTCCATTAATTCCACATTATCTAGAGATTCTAATTCGAACCCGTTCATTATAGCATTAACCTCTTCAATAACATTTCTAATCGCTCTCTCCGAAGCTCCTTTTTTACGCAAATCCTTAATAGCAACTCTGAGGAGTTCGGAATTCAGCATATCTTCGCTCAGGAGACTTGATTCAACACCAACTCCAACGAGAAATTTAATTATTGAACTCTTCATTCTCTTGTAGTCTATTTTGGAGCGAATCAAAGTGTCATCCAAGTCGAAGATCACAGCTCTTGTACTAGTCATTCCGAGTACTCACCTAAGCGTAAAGTCTAACTAATTCAAAAACAAAAATTTAGGTAAACTTATTTATATTGTTAGGAGGCTTTAAAAATATCTTCAGTTGGCTTAGAATGAAAGGGAAATCGCTTACAAATCTAGCTATCTTCACGGCCCTTGGACTAGTAGTATTCATCTTATACCTATATTTCTTCGTTGGCTTCGAAGATCTCATAGATGTTTTTAAAAAAGTTAATCCTTATGAGTATTTCACTTACTACTCCCTAACGATTATTGCCATGATATTAAGCATGTTCTTTTATTCAATGAGCTGGAATGAGCTCATGAAAATTTTATCAATAAAAACTGGTTTAAAAAATGCCTTCCTCTACTGTTGGCTAGGAAATTTCGTAGACCTAATTTTGCCTTTCGAAACAGTTTCAGGTGAGATCACTCGAATCTTCCTAGTCCACAAGAAAACAGGAGACGCTTCCGGAAAAATCGTTGCTACGGTTATAGGTCATCGCATAATAACGACGTTTATGACGCTTAGCGGCTTACTTTTAGCTATAGCATTCTTTCTTTTAAAATATGAAGGAAATACTGAAATTTTGTATCTTTTATTTGCGGTTCTATTGGGATCTCTATTCCTAATAGGGGCTCTACTTTACTTATCTTTGAGAGAGAAGGTCACTAAAAAATTAGTTGATCTCCCAATAAGGGCTGTTAGCTTCCTGACAAAAGACCATTTTAACTTTTCAGAGGTTAAAGAGAAAATACATCGAAACCTAGCATATCTTCATGAAGGGTTTAAGACTTTTGGCAGGAACCCGGAGGCATTAACAAAAGCCATTATTTACAGTTTTATCGCTTGGCTCTTCCACTTAAGCATATACTTCCTAGTTTTTTATGCACTAGGTTTCAGCGGAATATCCACAAAAGTTTATGAAACAATCATAGTCTATTCGCTGAGTGTGGCGGTCCAAACAGTTCCAGTAGCACTTCCGCTGGGATTAGTAGAAATAGTTATGACGAGCTTATATGCGCTATTTAGCATTCCAGCTGCGGTTGGTGGGGCGGCAACATTACTTATAAGGGTTGTAACATTCTGGCTTCAAATCTTAGTTGGATATGCGGTAGCCCAATGGATAGGTGTAAAAAAGCTGCTTGCTCAAGTCCATAAAAAACATTAACTTGATGAAAAGATTTTTCTATTATATTGCTAACCATTTATTGTGGAAAAGATGAGACGAAAGCCGCTAAGGGAACTCGCAATACAATATTTTACTAGAAGAGGCTACACTATAGAAGATAGAAACTTAATCCAAGATTATGGTAATCCCTCAACTAAAAAATACGATTTAATAGTGCGAAAGGGAGGCGAAGTATATCCCGTTTGGATTAAAGAGTGGAATAGAACAGTTGGAGTAAATATTGTTATAAACGTTGATAAAGCAGCTTATAATGCTGGATTCTCCACTCCAATTTTGGTAGCTGAAAAATTTAGTGAGCATGCAAGAGCCTATGCAAATCGTAGAGGAATAAAATTAATCACGAGATCGGACATTTTAAGGAGAATAAGAATTTTTTAGAAATCACTTAAGTATTCATCTAGTTTCCCTTCAGATTCTATTTTTCCAAGCCAGTCTACAATCCCAACTTTACATTTTTTTGTACCATTAAGAACATCTATCATCTCTTGAACAATTTCCTCTAAACTCTTTGAAGTCGCATCGATTTCGCAGACCTTATTGACACCGCATCTTTTTATAGCATCATATAAGCATACATCAAGGATTTCGGCGGCAAGATTCTCCTTAATTTTACTTTCTTTGTATGAACGGTTTTTAAGAACCCTTTTTAGCTCTTCGGGGTCTTTTCTCAACACGAAGACTAAATTGATTTTTTCGGGTGACACAACATCAGTCGCGAAATGCCCCTCAACGATCACGCTTTCAGAAATATTAGAAATCAGATTCTCAATTCTCTTTGAAATCTTCTTTATGTCCGCTATTAATGTGTCTCTCTTTTTATCTACTCCACAGTAAAGTTTTTCCTTCTTAACCAGCTCATTTACAGATATTACCTGCGCATTTATTCTGGACGCAAGTAATCTTGAAACTGAAGACTTTCCGACTCCGGGGGTTCCAGTAATCACTATTACACGCTTAATGTATCTTCACCTGAAATCTAGCTGATTACCGCCTTAAAGGGTTAAGTAATATTTATTATTTTTTAGATTTTTATTCGCGTTTCCTCTTTTACGCTTCTTAAAACAACCGCCGTTTCCGTGCTTATGATGCCGTCAATCATGCCTACCTCATCGATTATCTTAGCTAATTTTTTCTGATCTTCTGTTCGAACCTTAGCTATAATATAATATGAACCTGTAACATCATAAACTTCGTAGACATCATCAATTCCACTTAAGGCTTCAAGAACATTCTGGAGTTTCTTGGGGTCAGCGTTTATTAGAATAAAAGCTGTTAAGTTCTTTCCAAGCATCTCGGGTGAAATTATAGCTGTAAAACCTTTTATAACCCCTTTTTTCAGAAGTTTTTTTACTCGAACAAAAACCGTTGCCTCACTTACATTTAGTTTCTTGGCTATTTTTCTGAAAGATGTTCTTGCATTATCTTGGAGCATTCTCAGAATTTCTTTATCTACATCATCAATACTCAGATCCATTTTGTCACCATTAATAAAGAATTCTTAATTCAAATATATAAATTAACTGAGTAGAATAAATATTTTATCGTAAAATATTAAGGAATCTTTGTGATTTCCGAAATGTTTATAAAGAAAAATTCTCTCTCCTACTTAAGGCATTAAATTAAAGGGGGCGGTAACCTTCAAAGCTAAGTGTCCTGAGTGTGATGGAGAAATCGACATTCCTGAAGACGTCATATCAGGTGAAATTGTCAGCTGCCCAGACTGTGGATTAGATTTAGAGGTTAAGCTAGAGGAATCTGGTAAGATAAGTCTTGAACCCGCTGAAATAGAAGGTGAAGATTGGGGCGAGTAAACATAAAATGAGTCAGATAGGATTAGTGTATGATAGGATCAGATGGGAAGAAAAGGCGTTAATAGACGCTTCAAAAAGTCTCGGGCTAGAAGTGAAACTAACAGATTCAAAAAAAGTTTACTTAAACACCGTTGAAGAACATGAGAGAATCAGAAACGAGTTTGGCGACTTAGTGGTTCAGCGATGCATAAGCTACTTCAGAGGCTTACATATAACAGCTATACTAGAGAACTCCGGGCTTCAGGTAATTAATCCCTTCCACGTCTCTTTAATCTGTGGTAATAAACTTTTCACGATACTAGCCCTAATCAAGGCAGGACTCCCCGTTCCAAAAACTTTAGTTGCCTTTACTCATGAAGGCGTGATGAAGGCCCTAGATACTTTAGGCTATCCCGCTGTTTTGAAGCCCGTTGTGGGAAGCTGGGGCCGCCTTGTAGCCTTAATTAAGGATAAAGA
>CAZOWB010000146.1:0-3829 GCA_964583315.1 uncultured Candidatus Bathyarchaeia archaeon
AGGTGAGAAAATTGGTGTTACACCAGAAAACGGCGAAAAATAAGAACAGAAATTTAATTGTTTTTAGGATTCCAAATGAAATTGCTGTAATACTTTGAAAAATTAGGCGTAAACCCAAAAGAAGCATGCAAACAATTTTCCAAACAAAACCCGTTTTAAGCCCTATTTTTGGAAAATAAACAACTTCTTTAACGGGCCCGGGGGGAATTGAACCCCCGACCCCCGGGTTAAAAGCCCGGTGCTCTATCCTTGCTGAGCTACGGGCCCACGGATTATTTTCTTGATTGGGCCGTAATTTATGTTTTTCTGTTACTATTGATATTAATTCTGTGATGGAGCGCTACTAAAACGATCTTTTTCATTGCAGTCATGGTGGATTGTATGCGTATCTTTTCCTCTCCGTTGGAAAGAGCATTCTAGCCTACATATTGGACAGATAGTCTTTCACGATTTAAACGTATCGCTAAGCCGGGACTGGACATTTTTAATAGGCGAAGCAAGTATATAAACAGCCCGCCGAAAAAGCAGAAGAGAAGAAGAGATTTTTCTATCCTAGTGACCCTAAAACACATATTTATTTCTCTAATGAAAGCTAATATTTTGATCAAAGTGGTGAACATTGAGTGAAGAGATCAAGGAAGGAGATGATGTTCTTCTCTTCTTAGACAATAGAAGGAGCTACTTAGTTAGGGCTGAAAAAGGTAGGGTTCTCCATACTCATAAAGGCTTCATAAAAATTGACGATGTTATTGGTAAAGAGTTTGGCGCCCGAATAAAAAGCAGCATGGGAGTGGATTTCGTAGCGCTTAAGCCTAGCATAAAAGACTACATATTTAAGATTTCAAGGAGAACCCAAATAATATACCCCAAAGATATTGCTTTAATTATACTCTTCGGTAATATCCAGCCTGGAAGCTTCATTGTTGAGGCTGGAACAGGAGCAGGCGCCCTAACAACGGCCCTAGCGAACTATGTTAAGCCATCCGGTCGGGTTTACAGCTACGAGATTAGAAGCGAGTTCCTTGAGGTTGCACGTAAAAATCTGGAGAGAGCTGGCGTGCTGGAATATGTTGAACTGAAAAATAAGGATATAACCCAGGGAATAGACGAAGAGAACGTTGATGCAGTTATTTTAGATATGGCGACGCCATGGCTCGTTGTCCCCCACGCTTACAAGGCGCTTAAGGGAAGCGGTTTTTTTGTATCTTTTAGCCCCACAATTGATCAGGTGATAAAAACCGTTGAAGAGCTGAAATCAAGCAGCTTCATAAATATAGAAACAATAGAATGCCTCGTCAGAAGAATACGTGTTGAAAGGGGGAAAACGAGACCTGAAACCTTAATGACTGGACATACTGGATACATGGTTTTTGCAAGAAAATCGCTGAAAACTTAATTTTCTAAAGAAGTGAAAAGGGAACAGCGTATCTACTATGCTGGCTCACTACATTTACTTTGCAGATCTTTTCCCCTAATTAAAAAATTATTAAGAATAAATTTTTTATTGGCAAGAATAATGTTTAAGAAATATACTCTATAGAAGGATAAGGAATCTTGCATTTAAAAACGCTCAGAAAGCTCTGGAAAAACAAGTATTTCCACGCGGTCATGAACATTGTTTTAGCCTTCTTAATAGCCCTTAGCTTTCTTCTCGGCCTAAGATTAGCGTTAGGCGTAGAACATCCCCTGTTGGTGGTGTCCTCCGGAAGCATGATGCCGACCCTGAATGTTGGAGATTTAATAATAGCTCAAAGAATTGATCCAGCCCAAATAAATGCAAATAAACTCACAGGAGACATCCTAGTTTTCAGAGATCCGAGAAATCCAAGCGATCTAATAGTCCACAGAGCAGTCAAAATATATAAGGGTGAGGATAATCGCTATCTGATCATTACTTCAGGAGACGCAACAAGATATGAGAGCGATCAATTTTCCCCTTGGGATTCCTCTTTTCTCATTGGAAAGGTTCTGATGAGAATTCCCTACATCGGTAATTTAACTCTATTCTTCTACTCGGGAAAGACCCTATCCACCATCATTCTGCTCATAATCATCTTGATCCTTGCGTTCTCGATAGTGCTTGCTGAATTGAATCAAGAAGAATCATCCGTAAACATAAAAGAAGAAAAAGAGGAAACTCAAAAGTTTAGCGTGCATACCATTTATGTAATCGCTATAAACATTCTAATTATAGCCTTTATGATCTTCAGTTTATGGGGTTCCCTCACATTTTGGCAACCGGGAGCGATAGAACCAAAAAATGTAATGATTTTAGGCATGTACCGCGACTTAGAGTTTCATAAAATAAAATATAGGGAAATATATGGGAGAGAAGTGAAAGTTTTTCTTTCTCAAAGCTTCATGACATATAGAATTGATTGTCAGCTAGATGGGGGGGTTCGCTTAGGAGTACCGACATTTTCATGGTTTCAATTCTCATTACTCCTTCTAATACTGTTTGACGGGTGGAAAATATTCAATATAATTTATCCACGTCTGAAAGGCAATAAATTTCTCAAAAAAGAAGAAACTTAATTTATAAAGTGTTAAAGTAGCCCCTCATAAATAACGCTTTAAGAATAATCCTCCACTTCTCTTAAAAAGGATCTTGAAGATTAAAACAATTTAAAAAAATATAAATAGCGCCCTTATAAAGGCATATATGTCATTTATAAAGGCGTGAAGGATGGGGTTATTGGAGTGTCTCCTCAAGTTAAAGTTAAAATAGAGAATGTGGTTGCGTCTGCAACATTAAATCAGAAAATAGATTTGAATGCTGTTGTTAAAGGTTATCCGGGAGTAGAGTATCGTCCAGAGCAGTTTCCAGGATTAGTCTTCAGGCTCAAGAGGCCGAAGACTGCAACTTTAATTTTTAACTCTGGTAAAATGGTTTGCACTGGCGCTAAATCTGAGAAAGAAGCGCGTAGAGCCGTTATGAAGGTAATCAGAGAACTCAAGAAAAGCGGGATAGTAATAGTCGGCAAACCGGAACTAAAGATTCAAAATATCGTGGCTTCAGCTAATCTAGGTGGTATTGTTGATTTAGAGAGATCAGCTTACGCGCTCGGCAAAACAATGTATGAACCAGAGCAGTTTCCAGGACTAATCTATCGAATGGATGACCCAAAGGTTGTTATACTTCTATTTGCAAGTGGAAAACTTGTGTGCACAGGAGCGAAAAAAGAGGAAGATGTATATAGAGCTGTAGAAAATCTGCAGAAGAAACTTGAAGAAGAAAATTTGATCTACTATGAATAGAAGGAGTTCTTAGAGGAAAAGGGCGGTTCTAAAGCTGGCGTCCGCCAAGTACTATAGCCACAACATGATAAAAGAAATTCTTGAAGAACCCACTGTAATTAAAAAAACAATAGCTAAAGAACAGGAAAACATAAGGAAAGTGGCGGGGGAAATTAAAGCAAAAAAATATGAAATAGTTTATGTAATTGGAAGTGGAACAAGCTACCACGCTGGATTGGCGGGGCAATATGCTTTCTCAAGCCTAACTAATCTAATAGCGAGTACAATGCCAGCTTCAGAATTTCAACGTTGGATACCATCAGCCATCTCCAGAAGGACTCTTCTAATAGCTATCTCTCAATCCGGTGAAAGTAAAGATATTATTGATGCTACTAAAGTTGCACTTAAAAGAAAAATGGATGTGCTTGCAATAACAAATACGCCTGAAAGCACTCTTGCAAACCTAGCGTCCTACGTTATTTTTCCCAGATCTGGCAGAGAAGTCGCGGTTCCAGCAACTAAAACTTATGTTACACAATTGATGACGATCTTTATGCTTGCTCTTGAATTAGCAAAATTCAAAGAACCGCAG
>CAZOWB010000147.1:0-3828 GCA_964583315.1 uncultured Candidatus Bathyarchaeia archaeon
CTCCAGAAAATATTAAATTTTTATATTTAAAATTTTGTGCAAAAGATTTTATATAGTATATCCGTTACAAAATAAAATACCCAAACCGGGGAGCAGGCTTTAAGCGCTGCGTTCAAGCAAAGAGCACACCAGTCGAAACGGCTGAAGACTGGTGTGCGCCAAAGACTTTGCTTGAACGGGCCGGACAGTGCTTAAGGCTTAGACCCGGTTTGGGTATTTAAGTTTTGAATATTTACTTTATTTCTATTTTCTTGAGTTGTCTTCTGTACATTTCTATTATTTCTTTTACTCTTGTTGCGTCTTCAGCTGATTTATCTGTTCGATATTTTCCGGTGAATCTTGGGAATCTTATTGCTAGTCCGCTTCCTTTCCTTATGAGGTCTCTTGCGCAGGTGTGGACTGGGCTTAGAGTTATTTCGGCTCCGATAACCTCAATAACGATTTTTGGGGTGAACCAGACTTCTGCTTCAAGTTCAGAGTTTACTCGTGGATGTTTATGATCGATTTTGTATGGTTCAAGAATCTTTGGCAAATTTTGTAAATCTGCATCTGTAAATCCTGATCCGCATTTACATATGGTTTCAAATGTATCATTCTCATGATTATAGGCTGCTAGAAGCAATGCTCCATATGTTCCAGCTCTTCTCCCCCTTCCATAAAATGCGCCAACAACAACCAGATCCACTGTATCAGTCATTTCGCTCTTATAATCTCGCTTGTATTTTATCCAGAGCCATCCTCTAGCCCCAGCTTGGTAAATGGCATCGTTGTTCAATGATTTACAAACTAGTCCCTCGCATCCAGCTTCAACAGCCTCTTCAAAAAATCTTTCCAGATCCTCAGCATTATCTACAATTAGATACTTCGCTAATTGAAATCTGTCACTACCTTGAATTATCTCCTCTAAAATCTTGTGTCTGACCGGGTATGGCTCTAATGTTAAGTCTTTTCCATCAACGTAAAGAACATCAAACACAAAAAGTGAAACTGGATACTCATCTATAGCCTTTGCAATATCATACTTCCGTCTTCTATGCATAAGTTCTTGAAATGGCATCATTTCACCAGTATCTAAGTTTACGGCGACGCATTCAGCTTCTATGATGGCTTCTTTAGGTTTAACATGTTTTCTAACTAGTTCAACAGCATCTGGATATTGACGGGTTATGTTCTCAAGCCTCCTTGAAAATAACATTACTTTCTCCCCATCTTTGTGGGCTTGGATTCTCTCCCCATCGTACTTATATTCAGCAATACATTTGCCACCTAATTTCTCAAGTATCTCCATGGGTGAACTTAATCTTTCAGCCAGCATCGGTCTAATGGGGTTACCGAGGGTTATTCTAAAGTTTTTGAGCGCTTCAATTCCGCCCTCAGCAACTGTCTTAGCAACTTTCCCTAAGTCAGATGATATGTTGTAGGCTCTTTCAAGAATGTTTCTTGCATTCTTGCCGCCACCAAATGCTATTGCCAAGGCATCCAGAACTGTCATATCAGCTATTCCAAGGCGAAGCTTTCCAGTAACTGTTCTGATAATATATTTTGCATCCCTTGGTGTTGCATCCGCTAATAATCCTGCTAAAAGATTCACTTTCAAATCTACGGAGCCTTCACCTGAAGCCCTAGCTATTTTATCAAGTGTTTTATAAACTCTCTCAACAGTTAATGGCCTCCTAAAAAATGATAATTGAATTCTTTTTTCAAGAAACTTTTGAGCTGTTTCGCCAAGATCGCCGGTTTCTGCAAGGTCCTTCTCAATCTCGCTTTCTTTCCGCCCAGATGCCTTAGCTATGGCTTTTATTGCAAGCTTCTCCGCCATGCCGATTTCTATGCCTATGAAATCTGGATATAGCTTTCCCTGAGTTAAATAAACAACTTTATCAATAACCTCTTTAGGTGTTTTCTTGAAAAAATCAACTAAATAATCTGTCATCTCAAGACGCTTGGTTGTCCTCTCAATTTTTTCATAGGTTTCCGTAACCAATGAATAATCCAACAGATAAAACCTCCAATTTTAATCTTCATTAGCGTAACTAGGATATTTTATAGGGCAAAGTTTCATTTAACTTTAGCTTTAACAATTTAACGCACTAAATTTATTTAAAATGCTTTGAGAGATTCACTCCATCATTACATCATTATTATAAAGAAGATTTGAAAACCACCATTTTATCTCTTAGATGATAGTCAGTTTTAGGTCAAACTCTCAGAGATTTAAGAATATTTAATCGGTTACTGAGTGAAAAATCTTACTTTTCTTCCACAGTTTGGGCAATATATTGCGTCATATGGAAGAATCTGGCCGCAATAATAACAGAATTTTATTTCAGAGCGAGATGGTGGCGAATATATCGCGTATTCTTCTCTAGTTTCCATGGGAGGAATCGTAATCTTTTGTCTCTTCGAAATGTAATAAAGCTGCGTTATACTTATTGGGTATATTGGTTCAACTACTGAGAGAAGTATGACTTTAAGTATATTTTTAACCCAAATTTGCTGATAAAAACGATAAAATGATAGTGTAAGAGCTTCTGTAAGCAAATAAACTGTGATGAGCATTATGAAAAATGCGAATAGAAGTAAAAATGTTTTCATCCACATATTATCTGTTAATTCTTTACTTCTTCTCAAGCCATCAAAAACGCCTAAATTCTCCAAAATTATTGCAGGGACAACCAAACTAAAAATCACGGTCATTATTAATCCTGGAAAAATCAGAAGGATAAAACCAAGAATCATTAATGTTCCAGTTATAAAACTCGCAGCTAAAACACGTCCAGAAAGATGAAGCGCAGAAATGAAGCTCTCCCTTACGCTTGGTTTTTTCCCCTCGAAAATATCTGAAACAAATTTAATAATTAGGCTATTTCCCACGTTCATTATCATCCAGCTTATCAGAAATAGAAAACAAAGAATTGTTATTATGTGAACCCCATAGCTGATCAGCCAGCTAAAAATTTTCTCTGTCGATTCATAGGGTGGGTTAAATGGAGGTATGAGGGGACTTATTGCATACACTAATATCGCATTAATTACATTTAGGAGTAGGAAAACTGCAAAAAAGCTCTCCATGTTCTCTAAATAGATAGAGAATGATTTATCCAATATTTCTAACACTGAAACTTTGTGAATTAATTCTCTATGCCTCAACTTGGGTCTCACACTAGAAATTTGTATTTCATTTTAGGTCACGCTAATACAAATACTTGCTACCTCGATTTTAATTAGCTTGAGAAATTAAGTTGGATCCGCTACTTTTTAAGTTTTCTGGTATATCTATATGCTTGTAAAGCTGCCATTGCTCCTTCTCCAATGGCTGTTGCCACCTGCATGCCCCCGCATGTACAGTCTCCAGCTGCGAAAACACCTTTAAATTTGTTGATTGGGCTCTGTTAACTCTTATGCATCCTCTCTCATCAACGACTATTCCAGCTTTCCTAACTACATTTGTTGTGGGAACGTTACCTAAAATAATGAAGATGCCATCAACTGGAATTTCTTCTTCACCTGCTTGACTAACCAATGTTATAGATTTAACATATATATCGCCGTTTATTGATTTGACTTTGGCATCCTTAAATTCTATATTCTGTTTTCTCCGACATTTCTGAAGGATATCATCTTCAACCTTCTTTCCTTCATCATGAGCTACTATAATTATTTTCTCCGCGAAATTCGATAAATATAATGCGTCTTCTAAAGCTTCGTTATTTAAGCCAACGATTGCAACCCTCTTACTCTCAAAGAGAGGCGCGTCGCAAATTGCACAGTATGATACTCCGCGACCGAGAAATTCAATCTCACCTGGGACTCTAAGCTTTTTTCTTT
>CAZOWB010000148.1:0-3761 GCA_964583315.1 uncultured Candidatus Bathyarchaeia archaeon
AAGGAGCACCACAATTCGCAGTATCTGCATCCCGTGCATTTGGATGGATCTGCAACTATCATTTTCGCTTGATATTGCATCTAATCCACCGTTGATTTAATTGCTTCGTAATTTTAAAATTGTTGACGTTAAATTGCTTCACGGCGCCTTTAACTTACTGAAATATTATTATTCGAAAATTTCGGTCAAATTAATTTGAGGTTAGGGGTATTTGATAGTTCTTCTACTTCCTGCATGCTGGTTTATGCTTAAAGTCCATGTTGTAATCGTGTTCGCTTATTTATCTGGTTGTGGGTTAGGTTTAATTGAGGGTTTGGCTTGAGGGTTTTGATTACTGGTGGAGCTGGATTTATTGGCAGTAACTTGGCCGATTACCTCCTAGATATGGGTTGCAGCGTGATTGTTTATGACAACTTCGACGACTACTATTCGGGTAAGATTAGGAATGTTAGGCACATGTTGGATGATGATAATTTTAGGCTTTTGAGGGCTGACGTGTTAAATTATTCTTCGCTGCTGAATGCAATGAAGCGCGTGGACGTTGTTTATCACTTGGCCGCTCAGCCTGGCGTTAGGTTTTCCATGGCTAATCCGGAGAAGACTATTAGGGTGAATGTTCTAGGCACCCTGAATGTTCTTAAAGCTGCTTTGAAGGCTGGTGTTGGTAGAATTGTGGATGCTTCATCATCCTCGGTTTACGGTAATCCGGTTTACCTTCCTGAGGATGAGCTTCACCCCACCAATCCAATTTCAGTTTATGGTGCCAGCAAGCTTATGGCCGAGAATTTATGCAGAATTTTCCACAATGAGTTTGGCTTGCCAGTTGTAGTTTTGAGGTATTTCACCGTTTACGGTCCTAGGCAGAGGCCCGACATGGCCATTTGCAGGTGGGTTAAGGCGATCCTACGTGGCGACCCAATCACGATTTATGGTGATGGAAGTCAAACTAGGGATTTCACCTACGTTATGGATGCTGTTGAGGGTACTGTTAAAGCTGGATTGGCTGGAGGTATTGAGGGTGAAGTTTTCAATATTGGCAGTGGCGTTAGGGTGAGCATTAATGATCTAGTTAAAATGCTGATTGAGATTTGCGGAGTTGACGATGTTAAGATTAAGCATGAGCCGCCTAAAGCAGGCGACGTCAAGGATACTCATGCAAGCATTGCTAAGGCTTCTAGGTTGCTTGGCTACCGGCCGAAGGTCGATATTAGGGAGGGATTAAAGCTGTTCGTTTCTTGGTTTAGGGAGAATTTGGTGAGGTAAATTTACTAGTGTTTTAGTTTAATTTTATTTGGGAGTTGCTTGATGACTTCGCATCCTTTATCTGCTATTATTCCAGCTGCTGGCTTGGGCACGAGGATGCTGCCCTATACGAAGGAGATCCCCAAAGAAATGCTTCCAATTGCCGTTGGGAGTGAGGGAATTTTCGAGTTTAAGCCTGTTTTACACTTCATTTTTGACACTCTCTATGACGTTGGGGTTAGGTACTTCTACTTCATTGTTGGGAGAGGCAAGAGGGTTATTGAAGACTATTTCACTCAAGACTGGAGATACGTTGAGCACTTGGAGCGCGTTGGAAAGCTTGAATTGGCTGATAGGCTCAGAGCTTTCTACGAGAAGCTTGACTCCTGCAACATAATTATGATTAGTCAGCCTTCCCCTAAGGGGTTTGGCGATGCGATTCTTAGAGCTGCCCCATTCATGGCTACCGACAAATTCTTCATTCACGCTGGGGATGACATCATATATCCAGATCATAAGGGGAACCTGTTGATGATGCTTAGCCACATGGATAGTCATGATGTTGATGGAGTCCTACTCTACGACTTGGTTGAAAATCCTAAAATGTATGGCGTTATTGTGGGGGAGGAGGCTGACGGCTACATTGCTGTTGAAGACATCATTGAGAAGCCTGAGGTTCCTCCGAGCAATAATGCTGTTGTAGCCGTATACCTTTTTAGGAATTCGCTGTTCGACGCTTTGAGGGAAACTAGGCCTAAAACTGGCGAGCACCAGCTCACCGATGCCATCCGATTCCTATTGAGGAGCGGCAAAGTTATTCATGCGCTTAGGATTAGAGGTAGTCGACTTGACTTCGGGGTGCCTGAGCATTACTTGGAGGCTTTAAGGCTTTTTGTGCAGTACGCGTGATGGTTGGGAGGTTTATTCTTGAAAGCTTTAGGGAAAGTGTCTGTTTTCGGCTTGGGATATGTTGGCTTAACCTTTTCAGTATGCCTTGCGAGTAGGGGCTTCGAAGTTATTGGCGTTGACGTTGATTTGGAGAGGGTTAAGCTTGTCAGTGAAGGTGTCCCCCCTTTCTATGAGCCCGATCTTGAAGCTTACCTGCGTAGAGCTTTGAGCAGCCGATTGCTTTCATGCACTACCGACTACTTTGAGGCTGTTTTGAATAGTGATGTTTCCTTCATTTGCGTTGGCACCCCAGCTAAAGGTGATGGAAGCGTTGACCTAAGCTATGTCGAGTCTGCTTCAAGAGGCATTGGCCATGCATTGAAGGAGAAGGAGGATTCTCACCTAATTGTTGTTAGGAGCACTGTCCCACCGGGAACTTGTGAAGGAGTTGTTAAGCGCGTAATTGAGACTGCGAGCGGGAAGAGGTGCGGCGCCGACTTTGGATTATGCATGAACCCGGAGTTTTTGAGGGAGGGCTCAGCGATCCGCGACTTTTTCAATCCCGACAGAATCATAATTGGAGAATATGATGCTAAGTCTGGGGATTTGCTTGAGAACTTCTACCGCTCATTTCACGGTGATAGTGCTCCTCCCATCTTGAGGACATCCCTAGCCAACGCCGAGCTCATAAAGTATGCTAACAATGCTTTCCTAGCGATGAAGGTAAGCTTCATCAATGAAATAGCTAACATCTGCCAAGTAACTCCAGGCGCAGATGTGACTGTTGTAGCTGAGGCTTTGGGGCTTGATCATCGGATAAGCCCAGAATTTTTGAAGGCTGGCTTGGGGTGGGGCGGATCGTGCCTGCCGAAGGACTTGAAGGAGCTAATTAGGTATGCTGAGAGTCGAGATTATGATCCGGCTTTGCTGAGGGCTGTTTATGAGGTTAATGAATTTCAGCCGTACAAGGCTGTTGAGCTTGCTAGAGAGTTAATTGGAGATTTGAAGGGTAGGAGGATAGCTGTTCTGGGATTAGCATTTAAGCCGAACACGGATGATATGAGAAATGCCGTTTCAATAGTTATCATAGAGAAGCTGCTTGAGGAGGGGGCTCAAGTTGTTGCCTATGATCCAGCTGCAATCAACAATGCTGCAAAACTTTTTGGCGATAGGGTTAAATTTGCCCCTTCGGCTTTGGACTGCATTAGGGGCTGCGACTGCTGCATAATAGTAACGGAGTGGGATGAGTTCAGAAAGCTGGAACCTGAAGACTTTGTTGAGAATATGAGGTACCCAGCTTTGGTTGATGGCAGAAGGATTTACGATCCTTGTAAATTTGCTTCAAAGTTAAAGTATAGGGCAGTAGGGCTATGTGCATGTGGTGGCTTAAGTGGTGTTGACGGTGGAATAGGCTAGAAACACGTCCTAGCTTGATCGGGGGTCGAAGGGAAAGGTTGAGTTAAGGGACTCGAACATGCTGTTGTCTAAGCTGTCGAGGTTATGGGTGAAAAAAGGGTTGTGGCTTATTTGAGCTTTTAGCGTATTATTTTTACAGGTATTTTTCCTCTAAGTATTTCAGGAAGTATGTTGGGTTTATTTCCTCTTTGAAGTTTCTTTTGATGAGCTCTTTT
>CAZOWB010000149.1:0-3723 GCA_964583315.1 uncultured Candidatus Bathyarchaeia archaeon
AAATTTTAGGTAAAACTGTTTCGGTTGAAGAGATCTTTAGGGAAGGGCAATTCGTAGACGTAATCGCAATAACGAAGGGCAAAGGCTTTCAAGGACCAGTTAAGAGATGGGGTATAAGAATTTTGCAACATAAAAGCCGTAAAACTAAACGTGGAGTTGGGACGCTGGGCGCATGGGGAATGAAGAGAGTTATATATTCAGTTCCAAGAGCTGGACAAATGGGCTACCACCAAAGGACGGAATACAATAAACGCGTAATAAAGATCGGGAAGAATGGCGAAGAGATTACGCCTAAGGGCGGCTTCCTTCGTTATGGCTTAGTTAGAGGTTCGTATATATTGCTGAGTGGAAGCGTTCCGGGACCAGCCAAGAGATTAATAAGGCTGAGGTATCCCGCTCGTCCACCGAAGAGGATGAGTGAAACTCCACCACAAATAACGTTCATTTCCCTGCAATCTCAGCAGGGTGTTTAAAGCGGAGGATGAGTAAACATGGCCAAATTTTACGCTAAGGTTTTTAATCTTGAAGGGAAGCAGGTTGGCAGAATTCGCTTACCAGATATTTTCAGAACTCCATTTAGGCCGGACGTTATAAAGCGCGCTGTCGTAGCTATTCAATCTCATCGCTTCCAACCTAAAGGTAGAGATCCGCGTGCCGGAAAAAGAACAACCGCGGAGTCTTGGGGGGCTGGACATGGACTTTCCAGAGTGCCTCGCTTAAGAGATAGTAGAAGAGCTGCTTTCGCTCCTGGAACCGTTGGTGGACGTTTAGCCCATCCACCAGTAGTTGAGAAGAAAATTTATAAGAAAATTCCAAAGAAAGAGAGGCGCCTAGCTCTTCTTTCAGCAATAGCTGCAACGGCTTCAAGGGAGATAATTAGGGCGAGGGGGCATATAGTTGACAATGTTCCAGATGTTCCATTAATTGTAACTGATGACCTTGAAAGCATAAGCAGAGCTAGAGATTTGAAGAACGTATTAATAAACCTTGGTGTCTGGTCAGATATTGAAAGAGTTAAGAATAGCATTAAAGTTCGAAGCGGCAAGGGTAAAATGCGTGGTAGAAGGATTAAAATGGCTGTGGGCCCATTAATTGTTGTCTCCAAAAAGAACGGCATATTTAAAGCTGCTAGAAACTTTCCGGGAGTAGATATTGTTAACGTTAAAGATTTAAATCCTGAACTATTAGCTCCTGGAACTCACGCGGGAAGATTAACTCTATGGACAAAATCAAGCGTTGAGGAACTAAAGAAATTGAGTTTACTGGGGTGGAGTGATTAAATATGGATCCTCACGAAATTATTCTCTATCCTCTTATAACTGAGGTTACAAGCCGAATGATTGAGAAGGAGAATAAGATCGTTTTCATCGTAAACCTTAAGGCAACCAAGAAAGATATAAGAAGAGCTGTTGAAGAATTATATCAAGTTAAAGTTGAAAAAGTCAATGTGCTGATAACTAGAGAAGGAACTAAGAAAGCTTTTGTGAAGCTATCTCCAGAATATAGCGCAACTGATTTGGCGGTCAGATTAGGTATAATCTAGAATTTTATATACTATTATGAGAGTAATTAGGGTTGAATAAACATGGGAAAAAGAATATTAGTTCAAAGGAGAGGTAGAGGCTCCCCAACATTTAGGGCTTCAACTCACAAGCGTGTAGCGCCAGCAAAGTATCCTAATCTATCAAAGGATATTGTAAATAAGGTTTTAAGAGGACAGGTTCTCGAATTAGTTCATGATCCCGGTAGGGGGGCGCCTCTAGCACACATAGAGCTCGAGACTGGAGAAAGATATTATACTGTAGCTGTAGAGGGAATTCACGAGGGGCAAATAATAGAAGTTGGTGGAAAAGCGTCAATAGGCATCGGTAATGTGCTTCCCATAGGTTTAATTCCTGAGGGAACAACAGTGTGTAACATAGAGTTATTACCAGGTGATGGTGGTAAGCTAGTTCGCTCCTCAGGAGCCTACGCAACAATCACATCCCATACGCCTGAAGGAACAATAGTGTCTTTACCTTCAGGAAAGACGCGATACGTGAACGATTTATGCTTAGCAACAATTGGCGTTGTAGCTGCTTCCGGACGTACAGAGAAACCTTTCGTGAAGGCAGGCGCAAAATTCCATTGGATGGCAGCTAAAGGACATAAATATCCAAGAGTACGCGGTAGAGCAATGATAGCAGCGGTGCATCCCTTCGGAAGTGGTAGAAGGGGCGCTAGAAAAGTTACAACAGTGTCCCGTAACGCACCGCCAGGAAGAAAAGTTGGATTAATAGCAGCTAAAAGAACTGGTAGAAAAAAGAAAAAGTAGCGATTAGCTTCAGAATTTTGCTTAAATTTTTGGATACAAAAGCATCAACATCACTTAGCATTGATCTTCTAGCAGTTAACTTCGTTTTAGGTTATTTTAAGCATTTTAAATGTTTACTGGAATTGCGGAGGGGGATTTAGAGAAAAATAAAAGTATACAGCTGAAACAGTGAATAGAGCGTTTAAAAGCCAATTTATTATGGTTCCAATGTATGATCCTATGATTGGAACGTATGAGAAACCAAATGAAAAAATCGCTCCTAAAGCTACTACGACAATTATGAAAATCACTACTTCACCAAGGTTTTTAGTAACAAAATTGAAGGATCTTCTAGTGCTTTCAACTGCATCCAGATTTTCTATTATAGCTATAACTACGATAAATAAGGCTATAGGGAGCAAAATAATGGTTATGCTACATAGAGCCGCGATTATGGATGTAACTATTAATACACTTATTCTGCTAATTATGAGATTCAAGCTTTTGTTTAAGTCTATTAATCGATTATTAATGGCGTCATTAGCCATATCAACGGTCATGCAAGCAGCTATAAAACCTATAATCGCCGCGATAAGTAAGCCAAAGAAACTTATGAAAGGATTCGGGGCCTCAAAATAGTAATATCGTATTGGAAACAGATAGGCCAACGCATTAAAAATCAGCTGAATAATGATTGGAACAGCGTAAGGAGCAAACAATATTGGATTTTTTAGTAAAGTATCCAAGCTTTTGGAAATAGATTCTATAGATTTTGACATGCTTAGTGATAATCTTTCCATCTTTATTAAGGTATTGGTTTAAGATAAAACATTTCAGGAATCAGACTTTAGATGAGATTTCTTGGAGGGGCAGAGGTAAAGTGATGACTAAACATTTTTTAGTCTGTTCTGTTCATTAAAGTCAAGTTGATCGAAGATGGGGAAAACTATTTCGGAGAAAATATTTAGCTTAGCATCTGGAAAAGACGCCTATGCCGGAGACATTGTTATAGCTAAAGTCGATGCTGCAATGGCTCATGATGGAACTGCCCTTTTAGCAATCGAAGCCTTCAGAGAGATGGAAGGCCAAAAGCTTTGGGATCCATCAAAATCTGTGTTAGTTATAGATCATGTTGCACCAAGTGCTAACGAGAATTTTTCAAAAGTTCATAGAATAATGCGTGAATTTGCACGTAAACATGGCGCAAAATTATATGATATTGGATCTGGCATATGCCATCAGCTTATGGTTGAATCTGGATTAATTCATCCGGGGGCATTAATTGTTGGAGCTGACTCGCATACATGTACCTATGGTGCTTTAGGGGCTTTCGCAACCGGAATAGGATCAACAGAAATGGCAGCTGTATTTATGTCTGGCAAGTTATGGTTTAAGGTTCCGGAGTCTATTAAGGTGAAAATAGAGGGGTC
>CAZOWB010000150.1:0-3691 GCA_964583315.1 uncultured Candidatus Bathyarchaeia archaeon
ACAATCCTACCCGGCGCTATACTAATGGTTCAAATCCCTTAGGAACTTATATTTTTCTCTTAGTTTAAAGGCTTCGCGGCGATATTCGGGTTTTATTAGGGATGTGCTTATCTCTCTATACTTGAAAAGTTCACTGAGGGTGTTGTAAAAGGCTGTAATTTCCTTGACAATTATTGCTCTAGACTTTAGGAGTGGGGTTAGTTCTATAAGTGAGTATGGAGAAATCTTGACCTTTTCAATAAGGCTGTTGAGGAGTTTTACTACATCGGTGTGATGCTTATCTCTATGGATATTAGGGCAAGTAAGATGTCAGTTTCTATTAGTACTGGCAGTTTCTAAGCCTCCTTTTGAAGCTCACGCTCCGCCATTCTATGCAATATTTGGATCTCCTCTTCTACATCCGTTGTGCCTTTAACAACTAGTTTTTCTAAAACCTTTAAGGGATCTTCTACAGGCTTTAGAGCTATTTCCCCTCCTTAACAATGATCTTCACCATATTTTTATGTTGAACTGTCTCCTGATGTTTGAGGGTATAACAATTCTTCCTTTCCGATCAACCTTCACCGTTACTTCACTCAGCTGTACCACTTAAATAAAACCCTATTTCCCACCAAATGAATTTTTCCTCATCCACCTTTATTAAAAAAGATTAGTGAATAGCGGGTTATTTGAGGATTAACATAGTGGTTTTTCCGTAATCTAAATCTAAGATTTCTTTTAAATCAATTTAAATTCGCTTTCCCATCATGTGAGATATATGGTAAATGCCTTAAATTCCGAGATGCATGTTTAAATGTGTTGGAGGGTTGATGATTTGGCAGTGAAGGTTAACTTAAGTTTAAGATCTGCTTATAGACTTCTTCATCCTAGGCACACAGTTCTAGTTTCTTGCGCCGACAATGCAGGAAAAGCTAACATCATCACTCTAGCTTGGTCTATGCCTGTCTCAATAAGGCCGCCGTTAGTCGCAGTAAGTATCGCTCCAAGAAGATACTCGCATAAACTGATTGAGGAAACTGGCGAGTTTGTCATTAACATCCCAACAATAGATATTGTGAGGGAAACGCTTTACTGTGGAGAAGTCTCAGGCAGGAATGTTGACAAGTTTAAAGCAGCTGGACTAACTCCTGCTCCCGCAAAAATCGTTAAGGTCCCAATCATCAGGGAGTGCGTCGGCCACCTAGAATGCAAACTTCATCAGAAAATCCCGGCGGGGGACCATACAATATTTATAGGCAAGATAGTAGCCGCCTACGTTAATGAGGGAATCTTCAAAGAAACATACAATATTAGAAAGGTAAAGCTGATCTATCATTTAGGCGGAGACAAATTCACAACGACAAGTGAGGAAATATTCATACCCAAAGAGTAAAAAATCGCAAGCCTGAAAGCTTAAAAATGTTAGTGTAACGTCCGAATTACATCCTTCACTTATACGGTTTCCTCTCCATACCGCTCAAAAAAGCGCCATCCATGAGCAGACGATTTAGATAGAGAGAAAAATCATATGCGCGGAAAACTAGTAAAAGGCATAAATGAAGACGCTCCCTACAAGTGGCAAGTACCCCTTAGGCTTAAAATAACTAAAATAAAACAGCCTAAGAGATGAGATACCTAAGTATTTTTCTAAAAGTTAACCTCAGAAATCTAAGCAAATTATACTCTTTAGGGGATATTTTTGATCATCCCTGCTCCACGGTGATCGGTGTCTGAGAATAAGGGAGTTTCCGAACGTAGTTGATGAGCGGGGCACCCATGCCAGTAAAGCTAATCTCAATTCGATCGCCTGTTTGAAAGTGTGGCCGGTTCGGAAAAGACAGTTTCATCGTTCCTAAGAAATGTAAATGTACATCTCCGGGAATACGAAATTGAGGATACTTGAAATGATGATCTTCAATATTAGCTAGGCTATGAACCATATTCTCCTCTCCGGTGAGGAGTTCACCTGAATCATAGATCTTCCGATCTCCTCGAAAAATGCAGCATCTTCCTCGTATATTCCTGAAATCTATATCCGTGATTAACTCCGGTCCAACCGAACAGACCCTTAATTTAGAATGAGCCAACCATAGGTAGTTTGCACGTTCCATACGATGATCGGACCATTCATTACCAATTGCAAAGCCAAGTCGACATGGAATACCATTTTCGTCAATCACATAGCAGCCAACGATTTCAGGCTCTTCGCCTCCATCCTCACTAAATTCCGGAATATCTAGAAAATCATTATGCCCTCGAAGAATCGCACCGTTTCCTTTATAAAACCATTCTGGCTGGACACCGCGTACACCGGGCTTGGGTTTACCACCCTTAAGTCCCATCTCAAACATCTTCTGAGAGTCAGTCTTAGAACCTTCGTTACTGGTTGCATGCATCTCATTTCGTTGTTGAGCGCTTCCGAGATGTGTCAGCCCGGTTCCTGAAATAATGCAGTGGGCTGGATCTGGGTGATCAAGCGGGGGCAAAATCCAACCGTTTGGATCCCCAGGCTTTGCTCTCCACAATTGATCATAGGATAGAACGTCACCATTCTCCAGAGAAAAATCCCTTAGATAAGCTGAGATGGTCTTACCGTTCCTGCGCGCTTCAAAGAAAAGATAGTAGATCATTGTCCACTTCTCATTAATACTAGTTAAATCAATAACATTTTTACCATCGACATACCCGACGCGTCTCCCTACCCCGGTTAACCAGAATTGAATGAGCCTCATGTTTGCATTCTTCCTTTTCACCCTTATTGTCCAGATTTTTTAAAATAATTTTATCCTCTTTATAAAGATAATTGTGAAATTTATGATTTTTAATAAGTGGCAATTATTAACTTCATCTTGTTATGTAAGTTTTCTTAAGTTTCTATTTTGCGAATTGATGAGTAGAAGAGATTTCTTAAGACGTAGGGGAAGATCATAGTATTATTATACCGTCACCAGTATGCCCATCCTAGTATTTTATTGGCTCCTGACGTAATTACTTAACGGACAGCCTCATAGTTTCTATAGAAAGACCAACATAGGCTTAGGCTTGTGTTAATCTCCCATAATATCGGTATTCGTTCGGCGCTCACGATAGGATTACCATACTGCATACCTGGAAGATGGTTGAAATAGGAAAGACTATGAATATCTTTAAGAAAAATCATTTTAAAGATACTATGAGTCTTAAATGTTTTTGCAGCCTTTTTAATCTCTCCAAACATTTAAATCTTTAAGAAAATTGAGCGGATGGATAAACTAACCATGAAAATACATTGTATCCTTGATATGCTAGCTTATCTAAATCATTCTCTTTAATGGAGTTTTATCAAAATCTTTATCGTTTGAAACTATTTCTTTTGCACCTACTTTTACTGCCACACTTAAGTGCAAGGAGTCTTCGTAGTCAAGGCCATACTTTTCCATTAAATCCAATGCTCGGGTGAAATCTTCAGGTTTCAGTGGTTTAATCACTAAGCCTTTTAAGCTCATTATAGAATTGATAACCCCTTCTATGAGGGTTCTATCCTTCAAGCTCTTACCCGTTAAACCAGCAATGATCACTAGTGCCTCATAAAGGGTTGGACTTGATGTCACATATTTTCCACGCGGGGAGTCTTCAATCTTTTTAATCCATTTATGTGCCACTTCACCGAATGTGGGGTGTTTGCCAAGCCAGTATACGAAGATATTGATATCTACGTAGATTGGGTTATCCA
>CAZOWB010000151.1:0-3668 GCA_964583315.1 uncultured Candidatus Bathyarchaeia archaeon
AGATAGGATTCAAACCATTGAGGATGGGGAAACAATTTCCTTAGGTAATAAAACACTAGAGTTCATCCATTTTCCATGGGTTCACTGGCCTGAAACAATGTTAACCTATTTGCGTGAAGACTCAATCTTATTCCCATGTGATCTTTTTGGTTCCCACCTAGCAACTTCGGACTTGTACGCTATTGATGAAGCAGTAGTTTATGAAGCAGCTAAAAGATATTACGCTGAAATAATGATGCCTTTTAGGCTGATTATCAAAAGAAATTTGGATAAGCTAAACAAATTTAAGATAAATGTGATTGCGCCAAGCCACGGTCCAATCTACCGCAAGCCAAACTTTATACTTGAAGCATACAGAGATTGGGTTTACAATCCTCCCAAGAATCTTGTTGTTTTACCATATTTATCCATGCATGGAAGCACAAAAGTGATGGTTGACCATTTTGTTTCAGCGCTCGTTGAAAGAAAAGTGAGAGTCCAACAATTTAATCTCTCGAGAACTGATATTGGAAAGCTAGCCATGACGCTGGTTGACGCCGCCACCGTCATCATAGGTACACCAACAGTTTTAGGAGGCCCGCATCCAAATGTTCTTTATGCCGCTCATCTCATAAGCGCATTGAGGCCTAAAGTAATGTTTGCTTCCATTATAGGATCCTATGGTTGGGGGACAACGGTAATTCAACAAATAAGCCAGATACTCTCTAAGCTGAAAGTTGAGTTTCTTGAGCCAGTTTTAGTTAAAGGCTACCCGAGGGAGGAAACGTTTAGGGCTTTAGATAGACTGGCAGATGAAATTTCGGAGCGCCATAAAAAGCATGGATTAGCATGAAAACAAAAGACAATGAATGATTAATTTACATCCCCCATTTTTATTGCATTGATAAGTAGCTTCAGTAGAGAATTTTCATTTAGAAATTTTGTTCTAAACGAAATTCAGGATTAAATTTCTAGAATTAACTGTGGGAAGAACCCTTAAATTTTAATTTCATCCGCCAGGTGAACCATGAAATGGAACATTACGCCAGATTATGTCCCACCATTCTTCTTCCGTTATTGTTTCACCTTTAACTAGGATCTCTAGAACCTTTCTTAAGAGCTCGTGATGTCTTTTCTCATCGTCTAAAATGGCGTTTAATAGAAGCTTTATCTTTTCATTTTTTACTGATGGAAGTACTTCACTTATTTTCCTTATGAGATCCGCCTCTATAAGTATATGTTTTTCAACTAATTCCCTCTGTTTCTCTAGATGCTCTTGGGTTAATGCTGGCGGCGTTCTCGTTAACAGCTCTAGAGCCGCTGAGTACATTTCACTATGCTTCATAGAATCAAAAGATATACCTCTTAATGTTTCTTTAACGACTGGATTAGTTATGTCCGCTATACCCTTATTTAGAGAATCAACAATTTCATTTTCTACTCTAATCTGCTCTTTAATGAAATTCACTAATTTACCTTCTAAACTCATTTAATAAAAATCTCTCCATCTAATTTCTGATCTATTATATGGTTCTCATAGTGGATAAACCTTTCCTTTAAAACTAAAATGGAGATTAATTCATAGTTTAATTTCGTCACATATTTTTATCTGGTTAAGCCATACCCATAATTCTCTTCTTGTCTCTGATCCAAGTCACCAGTATATCGTGAACAAAGCTTATAGTTCTGTCCACTGCGCTTTCAGGGATGCCGGGAGTAACGGGATCTGATTTCAGCTTAATTCGATAATATTCCTCATCCGGACTTTTTACTAGGATGAGAGTGTTTTTTGTCCCTATTCTTTTCTCTGGTTCCCCGAAGTAATAGTTAAATTTAATAGTTTTTATAAGTTCGCCTCTAACGCTCTCCATTTCCGGAGTCTCTTCGATCTCTTCAGTTCTTTCCATATAACCACTTCTTAAATCATTTAAACGGTCTAAGAAATAGCCCACGAAGAATTCTATTTCATTAGTTAACACCTTCACTGGCATGCTTACTTCTCTAGCCTCATACACTTTAAATATTTCTTCTCTACGCTTTTTCATTTCCTCCTTAAGCATTTTAACTCTCTTTATTCTTGAGGGCGTATATGCTCTAACAGCCATTGTAGCTGGCCTCATAGCTGATAGAACTGAAATTAATATAGCTAAAGCGAAACCTAAAGCGCTCCACCACCATTCAAGCTTCTCCCTAACCATTAGATCTTGACCGAAAAATATCATGATCCTATAGAAACCCAACCCGGCTAAGTAGCCTACGCTCCCGCCAACCATACCCATAACTGTCGCCTCAGCCACGAAAGTTAGTCCTATATGGGTTGGATTTAATCCAAGCATCGAAAGCACTCTGATCTCCTTGCTTCGCTCATAAGCACTGTTAACCATAACCATACTAACGTTTAAAATTACCATAATCATTGGAATAAGCAGCTCAGCAACGCCCTTAAACTCAATATAGGAGCCGAAGTGATAGTAAGTGACTATTTTATTTGATGAGACAAAAACATCATATCCATGAGTGGAAATAATTCTTTTGATATTAGCTTCTATATTACTTGTTATTTTTGGTTGAAAAACGATTTCGGAGAGTTGAACTAACTGTGGAGGGACAGTTTTATGCTCACGTGCAATGACATCTATCATTCTCTGTAGTTTATCGGCTGTCTTTAAGTTAATCACTATAATCTCTGTGCTATTACATCTCCTCACGGATCCATCTTCAAGAAGCCGGGATGGACCGAAATAGCTGCCGTCGATATCGATCAAATTTTCGTATTCATCATCATTAATTAATCCTTTAACAGTAAACGTATCACTCACTGTTATATCCGTAATTTCTATGGTTACGTTGTCTCCTATCCCAACGCCCAATTTCTTTGCTACATTAGAGCTTATGAGAACTTCACCATAGGCTTCATCACTCAAGTATTCACCTTCAACAATTATTTCATCTAAATCCGTATAGAGGCTTTCATTTGTGGGCGATATGGCGATAATACCGTAAATAAAGCGATCGGTTTTTGCATCGCGATTTACAAGTCGAGCTATAGGATCAACCCTTGGAATGTTTTTCTCTCTCAACGCAACGTTGGCCATGGGTATAATCTCTGAGATAGCGGCTATGTCTCCATATCCCAGTGGTGAGAAAAGAAGCGAAGAACCGTTAATCATTTTCTTTACAAGAATACCCTCTGATGGAGGAACAACATTTACAGTTTCAGAAACTATTCCAATAACCGTTCCAAAAGATGTGAGTGAAGTAAAAGTTAAAACAAGGATGCATATTGAGAATATGGTGAAGAAACCTCGTATCTTTTTACGTTTTATTTGACGCTTACCCATAGAGAAGATTATTGAAATCGCGCTTCTCCACGAAACCTCCCCTTCCACGCTTCTTTCTTTCCAAATGCGTGGTATACCGAAGATTATGGCGGAAAATACAGCAAAGGAGATGAAGACAGATTCTAAGAAAAGTGGAAGATTCTCATCAATTATTACATGGGCGCCTGGATGAACAAGATAGAGGACCCCCAAGAGGACAGCGTAAAATAGTACGCTTGAAATTATTTTCTTTTTATTGTTTTCAAAGAAAAAGAATGCTAGAACTATGCTGAAAACAGCTGTCACCGCTGAAAGATAAACAGCATTAGTTTTGCCAATAAAATACTTATTTTGTATCACCATAGAAAT
>CAZOWB010000152.1:0-3664 GCA_964583315.1 uncultured Candidatus Bathyarchaeia archaeon
ATTGGCAGGTCAACCTTCTTTGATATCTCGAAATGATAATTGTATATTATATCTGCGGATGGTTCGCCTATAAAGGCGGGGTGTGGAAAAACTAGTAATCCGTTAGCGCCGGCCTCTTTGGCTTCTAAGCCTAGTTTTACTGCTTCCTCAGTGTTTCTTGCATGTAGACCCGCGATTATTGGAACCTTCCCCTTAACGATCGAAGAAAAAGTTTCTAGTATTTTAGCTCGCTCCTCGGGATATAGGTGGGGGCCTTCGCCGGTGTCAACGTTAACGGCGAGTCCACCTATATTAAATTTTATAAGCCATCTAACGTATTCCTCCAGTTGATCTAGGTCTACTCTAAAATATTTGTCCATTGGGGTTAAAGTGGCAGGTATGAGACTGTACTTTTTCAATAGGAGATAAGAAGACATATTTGAGGCTCCTTTCAGCCATCAATCTTAAAGAAGTATTTTTCAGAGAATATTTAAAGTTTAATCGGAAAAAATAGAGAAGGTTTTATTGATGTATTGGAGGCCCTCTGTCGGTTATTTTATTTTCGATCATTTCCAGCGGAAGCTTTACTCCAGTCATCGCCATCACCTCCCCCCAGCGTCTTCTCATTTTCTGATTTTTATAATATGAGAAAATCCTTATAAATTTTTCGCATTATCAGAAAATTCTAAAATGAGAAAAATTTATAAGAGCCTTCCCATTCTATTAGGAGGATAAGGATGGCGATGACACGGAAAATTATGCAAGAGAGGGATTCAATTATGGTTAATCGCAAGTACGTGGTTGAAGTTAAGCCTGAAGAGAAGCTGGTTGAGGTTAGATTCGCTTCCTCGCTTAATTTCAATTTAGTAGAGCATGTGCTAAATCAGATGAGAATGTACATAGCTAAGGATTTTCGGATTAAATTGGTTGGCTACATAAATAGGGAGTGTAACTATCTTAGGGCTTTCATGCTTGCTCTTTCATTATTTGGTAATGAAAATAGGGTAATTTTCGAGAATAAGGCGCGTTACAGTAAGGCTGAAAGAAGAAAAAGCAGAGTTATGATGCGGAAGCTAAGGAAGAGGGGCTACAGCGCTAAACAGATATCGGAGGAGCTAGGCATACCTCTAAAGACTATTTATAGATGGCTGAAGAGCGAGTCTTACTAGAAGAGCCACCCGTATTCAGCTAAGCCTGATTTTTCGTTCTTGCTAGCTAGTTCAAGTTTTTCATGAACAACTTTTATATCTTAGTTTAGTGGATGAGGGATTAATGCATGCTGTAAGAATTGAGAGAGTTAATTTACTTAAGTATTCGACGGTAGCTATTCTGAGTGTTTTCTTTGTTGAAACTATTTTAGGCTTGATAGTTGGAAGCCTAGCAATATTAAGCGACGGCTTACATGCCCTCTTTGATGCAATATCATCTTTTGTGCTTTTTATTTCGGTTTGTGCTTCCCTTAAGCCTCCTGATGAAGACCACATGTATGGTCATGAAAAGTTTGAGGCTTTAGGCAGCTTGGTTGGAGGGCTCACGCTGATAGTCTTGGCTGCATTAATCGCTGTTGAGGCTTTATTAAAGATTTTTGGGGATGGATACTACATAAATTTGGATTTTAGTTTTGTGGGGTTTATTGCGCTTGGTTACACTTTCTTTGTGGATTTGTTCAGAATGTTTATTTTTAGGCCGGCATTAAGGAGTGGAAGCACCACGATTAGAGTTGGATTTTATCATGCTCTATTGGATGTTGGTTCAACTTTAATTGCTCTTTTAGGGTTCCTGCTTACGATTTGTGGAATATTTTATTGGGATTCCTTGGCTTCTCTGATATTAAGTTCTTCATTGATTTTCATAAGTTTTAGGCTGGTATGGAATAGCGTTATGGAGCTTAGTGACATGGCTCCCAGAGACATAGTAAGAAAAGTTAGGGAGGAGATGTCGGAGGTTGGCGGGGGACTCCTAAAATATGAAAATCTGAAGGTTAGGAAATCGGGTGAGAAAGTATTTGTTAGAGCAACGCTCAAAGTTCCGGATTATATGAGCTTTGAGGAGGCGCATGAACTCTCCTCTAGGATGGAAGCTAAAATCGTGGAGGCTATTGGAAACGCTGATATATCATTCCATATCGAGCCGGTCAGTGTGGGAGGCTTAACAACTGAGAAATTTATTGAGAAGCTGACAAACAAAATTAGAGGGGTTAGGGGAGTTCATGATGTAAGCGTAACTCACCATGATGGAAAACTTTATGTGACTTTACACATGCAGGTTGATCCATCAACTCCTTTAAGCGAAGCGCATGACCTAGCTGAGAAGATTGAGGAAACAATCGCCAAGAATTTAAGTAATGTTGAAAATGTGCTGGTTCACATTGAACCTTCAAACATTGAATTGAGAAGGGGACAGGTGATTAATGAAAGAGAGATAAATGACGTTGTGCAGTTGGCGGCTAAGAAGTATGAAAGCGATCTCAGGATAAAGCGGATAATAACTTATGTTGCCGGCGGCAAGCGTCACATAGATATTGAATGCATGCTCAGCAAGGAGATTTCGGTGGAGGAAGCACATAAAATAGCCTCAGAAATAGAGGATCTCATTAGGGAGAAGTTTTCTGAAACCATTGTTACCGTACATATGGAGCCGAGAGCCGCTCGCTAAAACTAAGAGCCAAGTCTTTTTAGTTTACAGATGCTGAGGGACAAATCTTATTTAGTATGCATTCGCCACATTTCGGGTTTCTTGCGGTGCATATACGCCTCCCGTGGAAAATTAGTAGATCAGCGAACCTAAGCCACTTTTCCCTTGGAACTATCCTCATAAGATCCTTCTCAATCTTATAGGAGTCGGTTTCTCCGGTTAAACCAAGCCTCCTTGAAACTCTACGTACATGTGTGTCAACTATTATCCCCTCCAGTATACCGTAAGCATTTGATAGGACGACATTAGCTGTTTTTCTGGCGACGCCGGGCAGGCTTAGTAGATCCTCCATTGTCTTGGGAACTTCAGAGTTATATTTTTCGACTAATGTTTGGCATACTCTCTTGATGTTTCGGGCCTTAGTTCGATAAAAGCTTATTGATCTTATGTCCTGCTCAAACTCCTCAAGGTTCGCATTTGCGTAGTCCTCGGCTGTCCGATACTTCTTGAATAGATGCTCGGTAACCTTGTTGACTCGTTCGTCAGTGCATTGGGCTGAGAGGATGGTTGCAACAAGAAGCTCAAGGGGGTTACTCCATTTTAAAGCTAGCTTGGCATCCGGATGAACCTTCTCTAATAAGTCAATTATCTCAACAACCTTTTTCTTTAATTCGGATTCTTCGGAACACAATCTTCCCTAAAGCCTCCCAAAATAATCCTACGACAAATCTTAAACTTAAAATTTTCATTCTTTACAAACGCGTACATCAGATCAGTTTCTACCATTAAAGTTGCTTTTGCCTCCTAGCTCTTTCGGCAGCATCTTTGAATGCGGACTTTTCCGCTAGCTCCTTCAATTCTTTCTTTCCGTGTTTGGAGGGGAGCCATGAGCTAGCGTACTTGTGGAGCTCTGCGGATAGAGGAATAACAATAAAGAGGGAGTCGGCAGGTATGATCACTACCCTTGTATCTCTAACGCCTATTTCTTTTGGAATAGTCATTCTTCCCCTTTCATCAACCTTAACTATCGTCATTTTCCCTCAAACCTATT
>CAZOWB010000153.1:0-3623 GCA_964583315.1 uncultured Candidatus Bathyarchaeia archaeon
CATGCTAAACCATCACTTGAATCTATTGAGGATGTTAACGCCTTTAGATTCGCTAAGGCTAAGCCCTCTTTAAGCCTTGCTTTCGGCATAAGAACCGCTTTAATTAAAGGCTCTTTTATACGCTCAGGTAGAGTTAAATTCTCTAGTAAAATCTTAAGCCCAGAGGATGTTTTACCGAAAAGTCCGGTTACCGCAACTATGTCGCCTGGTTTAGCCCCATCTCGTCTAACAATTTTTTCTCTATCGCAGAAGCCTATGAGCGCGCAGTCTATCACCAAATCTGAAGCCTCATTAGTGTCCCCTCCAATGATGAAAACACCGTATTCTCTTGCTCCCTCATTTATACCTAAACTTATTTCTTCAACATCCTTCTCTGTGAGGGTGCGTGGTAAACCAAGAGAGATCATGGCGGCTAAGGGCTTAACTCCTTTAGCTGCAAAATCACTCACATTCATAACTATGGCTTTTCTAGCAGCCTGCCTCAGGCTCATTCCCGGAGGGATGTCGGTTTTGCCGACGAGCATATCCACCTTCATAACTACTAATTTATCCCCGTCAATCTGAATGGCTGAGACATCATCACCAAATGGAATAGGCATGTCTGGCATAGAGTCTAAAAACTTTAAAATGGTTTCTATCACTTTCCTCTCGCCGAGTTCTTTAATAGTTCTCAAAATAAATCCTCCAGTATGTAATTTTATTCTCTTTTTAAATGAATATAAGCCAATAAATAGGTTGAGATGATTTCTGCAGGGAAACAATTTAATTAAAATTATGTTAGGAATGTTCTGTAAACTTTTATGGATTCTGAGAGCACAAGATTTTGAAGATCTCTCTCCGGTTTATTTATGTTATAGATTTTTAGATGAGGGCTTTTCTTCATGAACTCGATCCTATCAGGATATTTTCCTCCAGGAAGGAGGAAAATAACTATTTTATGTCCAGCTTCCGCAATCTCCTCAAGCATGGGCACCGCCTCATTAATATTCTGCCATCCACCATCAGTAATCACTATCACAAAGCAGTTTCCAATATTCTTTGAAATTAATTTTTTAATCTCATAAATCGGGAAAACAGTGTACTCGTCGAAAGCCATCGAGAGTACTAGCTCCTTTAACTCCTCAGGTGAGTCCCAGTCTGCCGAAACATATTTTGTTGAGAATGTTAGCGTAGATGTCCGTCCACCAGCTTTACGCGCGCTGATGTACGCTATGAATGCAGCCACCGCTGCCTCCTCATGTATTTTTGACATGCTGAGGCTCGCATCTAAAACAGTAATCTCTGAAGGAACAAAACCTGTCACTAGTGATTGACCATGAAACATTGGTTCTTCAATCCATTTTAATGTTGTAATTTCAGGTATTAATGGTCCCTCATCAAGACTTACATCTATATCTAATTCCTCAATGTCATCCTCAATGTACCAATCATCCGGATATTTCATGACCGCCCAAACAGGCTTCCTATGAGGATTCTCAGATAGATAATGTATTAACACTCTTTCAGCCCTCGATTTATACCAATATCTTCTCCAAAAGGCCTCATTAAAAATGTTTGATGGAATCTTTTTGTAAGGCTTTGAGAGTGAACTCGGCAGCTCTGGCTCTCCGGCTAAATACCCCTCTGAGTGAGGCTTTTCAGAAATTCCTTTATAACGTTCTTTCCCTTCTTGCGCTCCTCCCCTTCCTGAGGTCTTGGTCTCCTCGCCGCCTTTACGACTTCCCCTGCTCTTGCCTTTTAGCTTTTCCACGTTACTTTTGAGCATTTTTCTAATTTTCTCTTTCTCCTCTGACGGTAAACGTGGTTCAATCCACTGCTTAAAGAATTTCTTAGCATCCGAGTGGTGAGAAACACCTCCAAAGATTTTTTCGAATGCTTCTAATGAATTCGGTAAGAAATCTTCCCTCACTATAAGAATATTTCTTCTCAAGCACTTCTCTATTTTTTTGCCGGAGAATAGATGTGGATAAATAGTTCTGAGCTTTGCGAGTATAAGCGCAATCATCTGAACCTTTGAATGCCAAGGCTTATCAAGCCATGTAACTGCTAAAAGCTCCTTCGATATATTTTCGAGAGTTTTATTGCTTGATTTGACGATGGGATTTACTTGAAGATAAACTTCTTGAAGCAAATATTCCAACAATGATGAATATTTATTTCTTAATATCTTCATGAAGTATGGAATATCACCAAATCTTCTCGGAAGATAATTTATATTAATTTGTAAGTCCGCAAATAAGTGAGTTGCCAAATATGCAAGATCCCAATCTCCCACAATATTGTAGGCCGCCCTCTCTAAGCTATAGGCAGTTCTAAGATCATAAGGGCAATAATGCACATGGGAGAGTTCGTGGCGAAAGTACCAAAGCAGGTATTCGTTTGGGTCGCAACCCCTAGGAATAATATCCGGTTTAATATAGATCTCACCGTTGGTGGCGAAGAATCCAGCAGATTTCCTTGAATCATCCTTGTTTTTTCCAAAGTCAATTACGAGTCTAGCTGGCGGGCAGTGAAGTTCCACCCATGCTTGATTAAAAATTTTAATTAGTTCTTCCATTCGCCCGCTCATTTACTTCATTCTCCATCTATTATATCTATGGGAGCGCCATCCCATCTGTGTTGATATATCCTCTCCCCGCTGCAATAATCCTTCAGCAATCCATTTCTCTTCCAGCTTCATCAGCTCCTCAGCGAAGACAACATCCTCAGCAGCGGCGTCTCTTGCAAGCCTATAAATTGATGGATCAAAGCCTTTCATCAGCTCATTTAGTAAAGACCATTGCCTCCTCACACGTCTATCTTCCATCTTCACTCTTTCTCTCTCAAGCAATTCCTGTATATCGCTCAGAATGTTTCTTGTTCGAGTGAGACTTAATCTATGCGGGAAAACCCATAGAGCCATCCGGAACAAATCGTCAACATCACACTTCCCTTGAAGCCACTTAACCGCCTTAGTGAGATGCGTTAATGCAACAGCAGCCCTCTCGCTCACCGGCTCCTTTATCATCCCGCATATGTCACGTATGAAATGGCATCCTTCGCAGAGCGCTGGGGGTTTAATCTCCGAATTCTCTTTTTCACGTATGCATGACTGAAAATCTCTGACAAGTAAATTGATATATCCGATTAGTTCCGGCTCCAATTCAATGCCAGCGACTTCTTCCCTAATTTCTTGAAGCTCTTCAAAGGACAGCACCTGCGGCATGGATCCAACCAGATCCCAATCATATTTATCTAGTAATTCTTGAAGCCGGAATTTTTCGCTAAGAGTTAACGTCCTTAGAAATATGCATATGTCGAATCTATCATAGAATGGTGGTGGATGCACGAAGGAAGTTGCGTCAGATGGATTCTCGTTTGCAACTAAAATGTAATCTCCAACCCTAGCTCTCTGTCCGTAAGCCCAAACTTCACCAAACTGCATCAGATGATGTATGTTAGCTGTTGTATACGGGTTTAATCGGTTGAGTTCGTCGATGCCCTTCCCTTTACTTTTAACAAAAGCAGCCCATAAAACACGCTCAACGCCTTCCTTCTCAAGCGACGGAATATGAAGTCTACCAACAACCTCGCCTCTTTTAACTTCAGAAGCGCCAGAGATCACAACGAAATCGTCACCAGTT
>CAZOWB010000154.1:0-3615 GCA_964583315.1 uncultured Candidatus Bathyarchaeia archaeon
TCTGGGAGTACATTGCTAGGCGATATTTGGCAAATGTTGTTGGCAGAGATGCTTCTCTAAAAAGGTGGAAATTGAATGTGAAGGCTGGAAGCATAGAAATGGAGGCATCCGGCAAATATTTCATCGATGAAGGCTTCTACCAGATATTTCCGTATTTTAAGCCCAAAGATGTCCTCCGGATTCCGCAGCTACGTATTGGCGAGCTGCTACCAGTGATCAAAGTTGATCTTAGAGAGCGGAAAACTAAGCCTCCCCCACGCTTAACGGAGTCAGAGCTTCTTAGGCTTCTAGAAAAACATTCTATTGGGACAGATGCCACTAGGGCGGATTACCCACAAATAATCATTGAGAGAGGCTATGCCGAGAAGAAGGGCAAGGCGTTTCGCATAAGCACTTTAGGTGAGGCGTTGATAAATCTCTTAAAGAGCGTGGATCACAGGCTGGTTACACCTGACACTAGACGCTACGTGGAGCAGTTAATGGCTGAAGTTGAAATGGGAAAAACCAGCATGGAGGACGCCTTAAAGAAGGCGCTTAAAATATATGAGGAATTATATGAAAGAGTTTCGGTAAGTCTCAAGACGAGAAAAGTCTAGTATCCCACGTAACCTCCAACAATCTGCTTATTTCTTATCAAAGCCATTTTTCTTTTTATTCATAAAAGCGTTGATTCTGTTAATTATATTCTCCATCTTTACATGAGCCTTCATATTCTCCCTCCAGTCCTCCGGAAGCCTACGCTTAAATCTTCCAGCTGCCCGCCTATCCATGATGAGTATTATTCCCCTATCCTCTGGACTACGTAAAAGTCTGCCCGCAGACTGAGCTAGCGCATTCAAGCATGGAATATTACTCGAGTATTCAATTGCCTTATCTCCAAACTTCTCAGTGAAATACTCTTGGAGAGCTATCTGAAGTTCGGTTTTCTTTGGAAATGGTAGTCCAGCAATTATCACCGCTGAAAGCATACCGTGCCCTTCAATCGACATATCCACACCTTCACTCATTTTCCCTCTAGCCACACCAAAGATAACGCCTTGACTGTTTTCCTTAAGAAAGTTAAGGACGTCAACAATCTTTGTATCTCTCTCTTCAACCAGCACCGGCATATTCAAGTTGATATATTTCATGACTTCACGCATAACATCGTAGGAGGGAAAGTAAACTGCTACTCTCCCTCCGATGGCTTGAATTATCCGATTTAGTCGTTCAGCCATCTTTATCCATTGTGCTTCATTACGCTCTTCAAACTTTGTTGTGACAGCCATATCTACAAGTATCAGCCTATTTTGCGGCGGAAATGGACTTGGCAGTTCTAGGCTTCTACATCGATCCCTGTTGAGACCTAAAACATCAATGTAATAATCCATATTCCATAGGGTCCCGGACATTAGGATTGCCGATCTAGTATCGTTTATGACATCCGTAACTAGGGATGGATCTAAACATTTTATTCCCAATCTAACAGTTCTTTTTCCCTTGGAATTCTCTTCAACTCTGACATAACCAATCCGGCTTGAACCAGCTAAGCTAAGCCAGTCCATAAGGAAGGATGCACAACGGGAGAGATATGATATTGGGCTTTTGCCAGCTTCAACCCTTCTCTGTCTAACAATCTCGCCTAAATAGGCTAGCTCCTCAACAGCTTCGGATAACCCGTTATCTTCAATCCCTGCCTTCTCCAGTAAAATATTAATTAGGTTATCCTTCGTGATTATGTGCTCTACATCCAATCCATAAACCCTATAAACCATCTTCCCGAGCTCGATCATTGCATCGTGTAGGCCGTCTAGAATTCCCGGATCCTCTAATCCGAACCGTTCGGTCTCCCTAATAGCCCTTCTGACCGATCTGAGTGATAGTTCATCTGAGAGTATTCCTGAAGCATAATATGGTAAGCTGTGTGCTTCATCAAAGACGCAATTAACATCCTTTATGCGTACGCCAGCTCTCCCTAGAGTTGAGCCTCTGACGGCCTCAATAAGAATGTAATTGTAATTTCCAATAATTATGTCGGAGTGTCTTGCAAGGATTCTCGTAACTTCATAGGGACATAGCCCTATTCTGCGGCATAAAGCATAGACATCATCAGGCATAACTGGCCCAATCCTTCTAATTTTCTCAATGGTGTTACGGGTGAGCCAGCTCGGCCTCCAACCGCCATTACTGTAGGTTCTATCATAGTATTTGCATGAGCCGCCGAAAACCCCGCTTTTTAGGCCCTTACAGTATTGCAGGAAATCTCTATAACTCACATCCTTAAGATTCGGGTCCTCTAGGGCATGGGGGCACATCTCCTTCTTGCTCTTGAATATGGAGGCAACGAACTTTATTTTGCTACTTTCTTTGATATTTTTCAGTTCTCTAGAGTAGATTTCGAGTTGATTCTTGGTTCTGGTTAAGACTAGTAATCTGCCAATTGATGAATCGGCTTCCTTAGCCGCAAAATAGGCTGTTAAAACTGAGATAGATTTTCCAGTTCCACAGGGTGAGGAGAGTAAACCTATTTTGCCTTCAATCATAATTTCATGAACAAACCTTATTGCGTCAATTTGGAATGGGCGGAAGTTTGGGTAAGGAAAGAATTTGCTGATCGAATTCCGAAGGTCTTCTTCCGTCTCTAATGTTTTCACTGTTAAGACGCCTCAGCTCCCCGTTAATGAAATAATTTCGTATCCCAGAAAATAAATCCTTCAGTAACGGATATAAGGCTAAAAATTAATTTTCTTAGAACTGGAGAATATATTGAGCGTCGAAGAGAAGCTATCAAACCTCAAGAGCTATTCTGAGGAGCTAGGTCTAGATTTAACAAAGCCAGAGGACAGATTTAAGTGGTTTCTCGCATCAATTCTCTTCGCTAAGAGAATATCGGCTGAGATCGCTAAGAGAACCTTCCGCTTATTTGAGGCTGAGGGCCTCACATCACCAGAAAAGATAATTGAAGCTGGATGGAATAAACTCGTTGAAGTTCTCGACTCCGGGGGATACGTCAGATACGACTTTTCAACAGCCTCAAATCTCCTAGCAATAATGGAGGAGCTTAAAAGGGAATATGGAGATTTAGAGAGACTTCATCAAGAGTCTAGTGGCCCAAATGATCTGGAGAGACGCTTAATGAAGTTTAAGGGCGTGGGCCCCGTATGCGTAAACATATTCTTGAGGGAACTCAGGGGTGTATGGGATAAAGCCAAACCGAAACCATCTAAATTATCTATTGAAGTTGCCAAAAAAATCGGGCTTAGAAATATAGAATCCTATGAATCAGCCCTGGTAAGGTTAAACATAGAATACTGCAAAAAACGTAGGTGCAAAATTTGTCCCGTTAAAGAATATTGTAGTGCATAAAAATTTTCCATTTAATATAAATATATATGTGATTGCAATGTAAAAAAATTACATTGGTTTCAAAAATGTTACATTTGTCAACGAAAACTCTGTCTTTAGTCGGAGTTTTCGCAGGGCTCCATACAATATTATATCTCATGTCCTTTGAGCTATGGCGTAATTGGGCCATTTACCTAGAGCCAATCGAGGGAATAGTTTTCGGACCGTGGGCTGGCTTCTTAGTTGCGTTTATGGGTAGCATAATTGCTAGGGCCATCAAGCCCACAGACT
>CAZOWB010000155.1:0-3595 GCA_964583315.1 uncultured Candidatus Bathyarchaeia archaeon
CAATGCGGTTAAATGTGCTGTAAGATACGTATTCTTGATTTGTAGCGTATTCATCACGTTTTGATCCAACAGTGTATATAATTGTGATAGACGGTTATAAGAGCCTTGAACTAACGCTTCAAGTATCGTATAAGGTAAAGCTGACGTAGGAGCTAAAATACTCGTAGCATATTTAGTTTCTACTCTATCTAACCGCATCCCTAACGCTTGAGCTACGCTTAAGTCTGGCGGAAGTGAACCTCTCCATACGTTAAGTATAGTTTGCAATGAAGCGTTATAGTTACTCTCTAACGCTGAACTCAAACCTTCCGATAGCATTTCGATTATACATTCACTTCCGATCTCTTCACCAAGATAAGCCGATGATTCAATAGTCTTTTGTAACGTAGCGAAGAATATTTCGCTTATATGTTTCGGATGATACGGTAATGCTTTCGGTTTCGGTAATGAAACCAATAGATCGGGATTTTCGAATACACTAAAGACATCTCTAAGCCATTTCTCTCCTACGGTAGCCTTAAGGATTTGCAACCTTAAATATCTGCTCATAGCTTCCGTTACGTCTTTAGCACCCAAGAAATCAGCTATCTCTTCGAATATTGTCGGTAGCTTTGAGCTTTTCAATCCCGAACTAACAATATTTCCGTTCACCATAACTATCACCTCACGGATAGCTTAATTCGATTGGAATTTCAATTCCTCTCAATCCCGTTAATTCTGCACCGATTATAACCAAATAATGCTTATTAGCCTTAAGCGGAACTTCGAATTTATCAACCATTATCGAACCGTTCACGTTCAAAGCATTATAAACGTTCAATACAAACATAGCGGTAGTTTTACGTTTATTATCGGGATTATCGGGATCTGATAACGTTAGCATTGGTTTAATATCTACACCGATTAAAACATCGTATCTCGAAGCTGATTCGTTCCAGAACCAACCTAAAATAAGTGATTCAGCTTCTACTTTCTCTAATTTTAGATATACTACGTTCATGAATAATGTATCAATCGTCTGATAGAAGAATTGCGGAATAAAGATATCCTGTCCGAATACATCCGCTCCGTAATCTACTGCATGATACTCTAACGGATTAACGCTATCAGCGAAGTAATAAGCGAATAAACTATCCTCTTCATCGGGATCTCTCGGCATATTAGCTTTATCTTCAGCTTTTATGCGTATTACACATATACCTTTACGCAAATTAGCTGGAACTTCTTTCATAGCGTTTGTTAGCTCATTTAGTTCATCCGTAGTTAATTGAATTTGCGGAAATACGGGATTATCGTATGTGTTACCGTCTAATCCCGTCATATCTACGGTTTCATCCACATAACTAAATTCTACACCTTTTAACCCTACTGCGTTAGATTTAGACGTTAGATAACGCTCAAGCATTAAGCCAAAGGCTAATTCGTTTATTGCAATACCTATATTAGGTGTTATTTGATCCATAGCGTTTTGAATACGGTTTAATGCATTATTGAATATATTATAACGTCTATTTATTGTTTCTGCATACAAATATTTTAATACATCTCTCTTCAAGCTATTTATCGCATTTTTAACATCCGTATACGTTACCATAACTATATATCTTCTAAAAGGTATTTATAAATTATTATTACATCGATAATTAATATTCAAACGCTATTGCTTTAATCGTGTCGTAATTTACCGTAAATTCTTCTAAAGATTTGTATTCTTTCTCTCCGTTCTTTTTATGTATCACAAAACCGTTAAAATGACTCCATGCTGGTCTTTCGTAACCACAAACATCTATTATATTTTCACCGATATATTTTGGCGTTATAGTAACGCTCCTACCAGCTTGATAAACTAAAACAATCCAATCGATACCTCCACAAACAGCACCTACAAACTCGCTTTCATCGGCGTAATCATGGCCACATGCTTGTGGACTTGAGCAATCGTAATCTACCATTCTTTCACAATGCGTATAAATCTCATTTGCAGTAGTATAACCTATACAATAGTGTTTGTTAGCTGATGTATCTCTTCCGTCAACAAATATGACCATATAATAATAACCTCTTAATCTTTTACTCTTAATGAAGAATACGTTAATGTAGTTATATTCGTAATCCGTTACCAAATTCATGAAATCACATATTTCATCTTCCGTTTCTGCAACGAATATTTTAAGATTATCACCAATACTAAACGTATCTTCCATTGTTTCTTTCTTAGAGCTTATATTTAAGTTATCACCGACATTAAACGAATCTTCTAAACTCATTTCTTTAACGGATTTAGCTAATACGTCATTTATGTTAAACGAGTCTTCTAAGTTAATAACTTTAGCTGATTTAGTAAGAGAATCGCTTATTTGGAAGGAATCCTCTAAGTTTATACGTAATCGCATATCTATCAATGCATCGCTGATATTAAACGAATCCTCAGCATTTATGGTTAATATATTCTCAAAAGCCTTATACAATCCATCGCTTATTGTAAATTCATCCTCTACATTCAATAATGCTTCAGAAACGTAAGCTTTAACGCAACTACTAAACAAATAAAGCCTATCTTCAAGATTCATCGGACTGTAAACGTTTACCAAGTTATCGCTTAAATCAAACGAATCCTCTAACGCTATTTTTGATAATGTGCTTATTACTTTACCATATAGCTTAGTCTCATCCTCTAACAGTATTTTTAGTAATGCATTAATCACATCATCGCTTAGATTTATAGAATCTTCAAATAATAGTTCTTTAATCGCTTTAGCTTCATTACCGCTTAACGTTATCTTATCTTCAAGTGTAAACGGTTGATAAACTTTTAATTCGTCAGCTAAAACTTTGAAAATATCTTCTAAGCTAAAGGATTTTGTAGGTCTTCTCCTTGACGGTATAAATCCTCTTTTCTTCAAGAAATAAAGAATTAACCACGTATCCATAGTTTAAACTTGATAACTAACATCGTTAAAGCTTCTTTCGTCCAGTCTCCAGTAAATTTAAAGTATTTTCTCCACCATGTGCCAAATGGGTTTTTATGCATTACGTATATTGTATCGAAATTATATTCATCGCTACTAAAATCTTTAATGCTGAATTCAAGATAAGTGTCAGTTCCATCATCCCCTACGGTTATTTGATCACTACTTACTCCGAATTCCTTGACTTTAGAACCTTGATACCAGAGTTCAATTAAATTAACCTCTGCAACATCTGAGAAATCATGAATCGCATATCCTAAGCTATCGCTTAAACCTTTACACGGACTATTTATACTCCCCTCCAAATTTATAACCTTCTTCTTCATTTTACATCACCTTTTATAATATTTGTCCGTCTAATTCATCAACCGTGTAAGGCAAGTATATTTCCCATCTCAAAGGTAAGGGTTCATCTGCGGTTTTCGTAAAGCTCTGAGTCTGAGTAAACGCTAAATAATTGCCGTCTGGATGCGGAAACCATAGCTCTTGGTTATCTGTGGTATATTCATCCGTTGTTTCATCCATAAACAAAAACATAACAATATAACGGTTATTTGCTTCATCAACCTTTACATGCTTGCCAGTTGCTTGAATGTCTTTTATTACGGTTGTTCCGCTCTTAAGTC
>CAZOWB010000156.1:0-3584 GCA_964583315.1 uncultured Candidatus Bathyarchaeia archaeon
CTCTCTCGCGGATGATTTTCACAGCTTCAGCTGGAGGGAGACTTCTTAAGCGGGCGATTTCATCATGTGAAAAGTAATCTTCAATTCTTGGAATTCTCCCGAGCTCGGCTTCCACTGGAACTCCCTTAGCATGACACATCTCGACAACCTGACGGGTTAAACGAATATTTTCCTCTAAAGGTAATGAGGAGCCATCAAAAAGAACAGCCGTGAAACCAGATTCGAGAGCCTTTTCCACCTGCTCAATTTTTTTCGCGTGATCAAGATTTAGGGCGACGCGGATGTCAGTTTCAGCGGCAGCTATCTTAACCATCCCTGCTGCAAGTGACCATCCAGCGTATCTGGCAGCTCCGGGACTAACTTGAATTATTAGGTCAACTGGCTCGCCGAGCTCCTTAGTCATTTCTTCAGCAGCCCATATGAATGCTTGAACCATCTCCATGTTATTAGCATTGAAGGCTCCTACGGCTCTTCCTTCTTCTAAGGCTGGTAAAAGCAGATCTTTTTCATTAACAAGGGGCATATCATTTCACCACCAAATGGTTTCCTCTTTTTATGGAGAGAATAATAGTATAAAAACTTTCTCTAAGAAGATGAAAAAATATGTTTTTAGCCGCCCGTTGCAACTGATATTACTGCCACTCTGTCTCCATTAGATAAGTTAGCGTTCATGCCTCCCAAGAGATCTATGTATTGCCCATTAATTAAGATGAAGATGTCTGGTTTTGATACGACGCTTAATATTTTGTCACCGTATTTTATGGCTATTTTCTTTAGTAAATTGCTGATAGTCGCCTTATTCTCTGGAAGTTCAAGCGTTATCTCTCTTTTACCTATTAATTTCCTAGCTTCCTCATTCAATAGTATCAGCTTAACCTTGATCATTCACTGCTCACTATCAAATGAATTTTATAGCGAAATCTAAGTTTAATTCTTTTAGTTTTTCCTTTTTCGGCCTACCTTCCTCGTCTAATCCCCTCTCCACATAATATTCCTTAAGCATGGGTTCTAGCTCAACTATTTGTCCTTTAGCTGCACCCTCCGCCATGGGCTCTTCTAGGAATCTCTTAGGCAGAGTATCGTCTTCACGTTTAACACCCATTCTAACATTAAAGACTCTCTGCAACATCCATATTCTTTCTCCAGCTTTCATGAGTTCCTCTAGCGTGGTTTTCCATCCAGTTACCGCAGTATATAATTCTGCGAGAGACGTTAGAGGGATATTACCAAAGAATGCTATGAATTTACAAATTCCTAAGGCATCAACCATTCGACAAGCATCCTGCATTATTTTAACCACACGTGCTTTACCCTCAATGGTGAAACCATCTAGCCTCTTATCTAGACCGAGATCTGGGAATAGAATTCCCCGGGCTGGAAGCATAGAGAAGCCCCTTAGGTGGCAGGCGCCTCTCTCTGAGACCGCATACTGCAATCCCATTTCCTTAAATCTATATGGATTATGCATTGGGAGCTCGAGGCCCTTAACGTGCATGGCGTATCTTTCAGCGCCTTTCCCTATCTTCTCCGCGGCTCTTTTGGATCCCTCACCTAATATTGCTCCAAAACCTTCCCTTCTACCCATGAGCTCAATCATTTTGATGATGGCTTCATGATTCCCCCATGTCAGTTCAATACCGCTAGTATCATCTTTAGTTATGATTCCTTTTTCATAACACTCCATTGCAAACGCGATTGATGCGCCAACAGATATGGTGTCTAATCCAAGCCTATTGCATAGATCATTCGCTTTAGCTATCGACTCTAAATTGTCATTCATGCATAAGGAGCCTAAGGCCGCAATGGTCTCATATTCAGGACCATATCCCTCTAGGGGCGCATAGGGCCCCTCAGTTATCTTAATGTATCTGCCACAAGCCACTGGACATGCGAAACAAGCTTTTCTCCCAACTAAAATTGTTTCAGCCATTCTGATTCCTGAAATCTTTTCAGCCCCAGGGAATCTTCCTTTAGTCCAGTTCTTTATTGGCAGGTTGCCCATCTCCTCGAAAGAAGCGACGCCCCTTGAAGTACCATAATCAGAGAAGGCCTTAAGCTTCTTCTTCACGGTTTTCACGATCTTATCTCTGAGCTCATCAAGCATTTCTGGGTTAGCAACCTTTATTTCCTCCGAGCCTTTCGCGGCAATTGCTTTCAGATTCTTTGAGCCCATAACTGCGCCTAAACCGCATCTTCCAGCCGCCCTACCATTATCACTTATGATAGAAGCTAACCTAACGAGTTTTTCGCCAGCTGGACCAATACATATTACTGCCGCATCCATCTCGCCTAAATCCCTTTTTATCGCATCACATGCTGGAAACGTCTCCATACCCCAAATACCGCTTGCATCCCTGATCTCCGTTGTGCCATTGTGAATCGATAGGTAAACTGGTTCATCTGCTTTACCTTCCACTATGAGCATATCATATCCTGCACGCTTAAGCTCTATTCCGCAATTAGCCGAGAAAATAGCTTCACCCCAAATGTTAGTTAGCGGCGATCGAGAAATCATAATCGACTTATTTGCAGCGGGCGCGGTGGAACCTGTTAGTGGTCCAGTCGCTAGAATTAGCTTATTTCTTGGATCAAAAGGCTTTACATTTGGATCCAATTCTTCAAGCATAATTTTAGAGGCCACGCCCAAACAGCCGATTAAACTTCTAACAAAGGAAAAGTCTAGGGGTTCCTCACTGATTTTTTCATTAGAGAGATCAACTCTAAGAATCTTACCGGCATATCCACCAATCATGAATGTTCCTCCTTATGGAAGAACTTTAGAACAATTACAAATTTCAGGCTTAAATATTTATTTAAGTTTTCTAGAAATGAGATTTCAATTTAAAATGGGTATTTTTAGAATTTGATTTTCAGAGTTTTTATCTCGTTATGAGAAAGAGATATGCTAGAGAGATCCTTAATCTCGCAAATCTCTTTCTCAAGCATGTCTGTTTCATAAATCTCCTTTGGTTTCCATGGAATTTTAATCTTAGCGTTCACATCATTTCCATGCGCTTCGTAAAATCTTAAGGTTAAGCCTTCATCATCTTCAGACATTTTAAGGGCCGTTACTATAACATTTTCTGGGCTTGCTTCGAGAAATGAAAAGCTTTGCGGCAATTCTCCTCTATGTTCCTTCTCGATTTTGGTGATCAGCGGATAATTAAACTCGTAGGCTCTCTTTACTGTTCGGGCCAGTCTCCAGCAACCTTTGTGAGGATATAATGCGAAACTAAATTTATGTAAACCTTGATCTGTCATTTCCCTTTCACGGATAAAGTTTTCCAATCTTTTGGCTTCACTCCATTTTGGCGGATAGCTTGGACTTCTAAGCAACGACATCCTTACAACATTGTTGGCCTGATCGTATCCATATTTGGAGTCATTTAGTATAGATAAACCATATTTGCCATCTTCAGAAGTGTAGTCTATCCACTTTTGGCATGAAACCTCATATTTTGCTCTTTCGTAAAGCGTTGCCTCCGGAGATAAAGGATTCCTACGTTTAATATATCCGTATGGTATTTCACATGTTGTATAATCGCTATGGAAACTTAATGGAATAGCTAATTTAGCCATTCTGT
>CAZOWB010000157.1:0-3577 GCA_964583315.1 uncultured Candidatus Bathyarchaeia archaeon
GCTTCTATATCATAATAACTTAGGCAAGGTTTCATTTTTATGATTTCATAAATTCTTGCAAATGGAGGCTTCTTATCAACTAAATCTTTTAGGAAAACCTCTATGTTGGATTTGTCTCCTTCGAGGAGTATTTCTACGCATGAATCACCCCTATTCCTAACATAGCCGCTTAAGTGGTTCTTAACGGCTATGCGATAAACGAATGGACGGAACCCAACACCTTGAACTATTCCGGAAACCATTAATTTTAAACGCATTTTAAGTTCCTCTAACGATAAGATATACTCTACATACGCTAACTAAAATTCCGAAACGGGATAACCGCCAGTAAAACTGGGGAATTAAAAATATTTTTAGGTTAAGTTTATTATGTGGATTCTGAAGTCCCAACTATGCGATCTATTATTTTTGTTGGTTTCACATGTAGCTCATTAAAGCCTAGCTCTTTAGGGGATAAGCCCATTGCCAACCCTAATAACTGCGTATAATGCAATACCGGAATCTCATATTTTTCTCCGAACATTCTTTCAACACGTATTTGGTTTGTATCATACATTATGTGGCATGATGGACATACCGTTACTAAAACTTCTGCACCAGCCTCCTTGACATGGCTTAGTTTCTCTCTCACCAAGTATAGCGGTATCTTGTCGTCTATACCTGCAACAGTTGCACCGCAACACTCTGTTTCATCCATATATTCAACGCATTTAGCTCCAGTTGCCTTGATGAGCATCCTTAGAGCCTTTGGATTCTCAGGATCCTCAAATTCAATGTATTTTTTAGGTCTCGAAAGGTGACATCCACTATGCTCTGCAGCTGTAAGTCCCTTGAGGGGTTTAATGACGCTTTTCTTTATTTTTTCTAAGCCTACGTCCTCTATTAAAAGCTGAGACAGGTGCTTTACTTCTATACTGCCCTCAAAATTTAATCCCGCCTCTTTAAGATGCTCATTAATTTTTTCCCTAAGCGACCGGTTTTCCTTAAGCGCTCTATTAGCCTTTTTTAATGTGCCGGAGCATCCGGGACATAATGCTAGAATGTTTAGTCCTTCCCGCTCCGCTATAGCTATGTTTCTAGCTGAGAGTATGAGTGCTAATTCGTGGCTAATGGGTTCTAACGGGAGGCCGCAACAGTTAAACTCTGGCATCTCAACAAGCTCAACACCAAGATTCCGCAAAACTTTTCGCGCAGAAATCTCGTAGGAGGAAACTCTATACGGAATCATGCAACCCAAAAAAATCATATATTTATTTTCACTCATGCACACCACCAATCTTTTATCCTTCAAGTATCTTCATAATCTTCAGGTTTTTAAGGGACTTCATTATGCTTTCCGGATTACCTCTAGGTAAGGGTGGAAGCCCAAGCGTCTCACGCCTCTTTATTTTTGATTCTGGAATCTTATATACATAGCCGGTTTTAAGAACGTTAGCCAGCTGTATTTTAAATATTTGAGGTATATAGCCCTTCTCGGCGGCCATATTCTTTAATGCTCTTATAACGCTTGCAACCTCAACTCCTTGTGGGCAACGGTCAGTGCAGGTGAGGCATGAGGCACATAACCAGAGGAAATCACTATTTAGAATCTTTTCCTTTAGGCCTAGTTGTGCCATGCGAATAATGTGTCTCGGTCTATATTTCTCATTGAACCTTGCAATTGGACAATCCGATGTGCATGTTCCACATTGAAAACATTGTAATAAATTTTCTCCACCGGGCACCTTAATAACTTCATACCTGAATTTTGGGTCTATCTTAAATGGTTTAATAATTTCATTTTTAGACAACTAATTATTTTCCTCCCTCTTTAAGCTAAGTATGATTTTGCAGTTAAACGACACTTATATTTCTGAAAAATTAGAAAACACTTATTTAAAGTTGGTGCTCTAGGTGGCTTAATAAAATCTCTTCTTCACCTAAACACTATTATTATTTATTCGGCTAATATTTTCCCGAGATAAGTTGAAGCTTAAGGAAAAATTGGAAAGCTGGCTACGAGGTTATTCTAAGCTCGTAATATTAGGAGTTGGAAATCCGCTTAGAGGAGATGATGCCTTAGGCATAAAAATTGTAAGATTATTGAGGGGCAAGGTTCCGAGAAGAGTGTTGCTCATTGAGGGAGGCTCTGTGCCTGAAAATTTTATTAGAAAAATAGAGCTATTTGCTCCTTCGCACGTCTTGCTTATTGACGCAGCACATTTTGGGGGTAATCCAGGAGATGCGGATCTTATATCTCCAGAGCAAATTATAGGTGTGGTCATATCTACTCACACCATTCCACTTTACTTGACAACCGAATTAATAAGGGAATTTACTGGCGCTAAAATAATGCTTCTTGGCGTACAACCTAAAAATGTCAGTCTTGGAGAGGAAATTAGTCCAGAAGTTAAAGAAGCCACCGAAAATATTGCCAGAACAATTGTAGAGATCTTGAATAATACATGAAAATTAAATTTCCCTTTAAGGGTAAAACTTTTCTTCAATAAATGTTAAAGGATAAAGGAATCTTTAGGAGGCGACAGCATGCATGTTAGTTGAATGGATGGGATTCTTTTTATCAATGTTTGTTCTATTAGTCCTATCCCAAAAGAATCTAGGGGTCGCTATGTTCGCTGGCGCAATTATTTTGGGCATTTTTCTTGCACCTGAAAGCCTACCGTTAAAGATTTGGGAGTCGCTTATTAATCCAACGACGATTTTCTTAGCAGGAGTTGTCAGTTTAATTCCTATAATAGGTGGCGTGCTTAATGAGACTGGACAGATGGATAGACTAATCAGTAATATGCGGGTTGGGAGAAAACTTTTTCTCATGCTTTCCCCTGCCCTCGTAGGCTTACTACCTATGCCCGGCGGCGCTCTTCTCTCTGCACCATTAATAGATAAGGCGGGAGCGGGGATTCCGCATGAAAAAAAGGTTGGAATAAACATATGGTTTCGTCACATTTTATATCTTGTTTATCCGCTGTCTGCTGATTTAATAGTTTCAACCACGGCTGCTGGAATTGAATTATATCAGCCAATCCCATACTTATCTATTATCTTGCTCTCTTCGTTATTTCTTGGCTACTTCTTCTTTCTTGGGGGAAAATTAAGAAAAATGGAATATAAAGAGAAATTTTCATTAAGAGAACTGTTTCCTCCTTTAGCGATTTTATTTATAGCGCCCCTTCTAGACCTATTACTTGGAGAAATACTGTTTTTACCTACTAGGGAAATTGCAACATTTATTGCTGTTTTGGTTAGTTTAACGTTTGCCATATTAATTGGAAAACTTAGCTTAACGCAGCTTCGTAGAATTGTGGTTAAGGCTAAGCCTTGGAATTTCGCATTTATGATGATGGGTATAATGGTTTTCCTGGGGGTCTTTAGGGGCTCAAGAGTTTTCGATTTATTTATAAACACACCTATAACATCGAGCATGCTTTTTGGAATAGCATTTCTCTTAGGTTTTGTGACGGGGCGGATAGTTACGCCTGCTGGGATAGTCTTTCCAATTTATATAATGAAATTCGGGCAGATTTCTCTTCCAGTTTTTGCATTAATATACTTTGGAATATTTTTAGGTTATATTATA
>CAZOWB010000158.1:0-3571 GCA_964583315.1 uncultured Candidatus Bathyarchaeia archaeon
GAATAAAATTCTCTGCCATGTTCCCGACTGGGTTCTTCCATTGGTTATTGGGATGATTACTGAGGGTTTTATAAGTGAGGAAAGTATGTGAGCATGGGCGTTTTGTTCTCCCGGAATCCCAGTATATTTCAAGTTATGCTTATATCTTTGTTCTATTGGTGCAATTTTGACATATACGCTGAGTAAATCTTCAAATAACTCGGGATCATTTTCATTAATTGTTATAGCAGCCGTGGTGTGAGGTTCAAAAACTATTAACACTCCTTCTTTTATCCCTGATTTCCTTACAATTTTTTCAACATAGTTTGTAATATCGATTATTTCTAATCGTTTACTAGTTTTTACCTTGAGACTATCGTTTACATATTTCATAGTCATCCCCTCAACTTAAATCGAAATTTAAATCCCTTCGTTTTTAAGTATTTATTAATATGTTAATTTTAGCTTTACCAACTCCGGGAGGATAAAAGCTACACGTCAAATCACTTGAAGAAGGCGTTAGTGATGGGTATTCCCTTTAAAGACCTATTCTATAAGAAGAGAATGATTATAGGAGCTCTGATAATAATATTTTTTTGGGGGCTTGTTGGTGGGGTGGCTGCTGGGTATGGTGAACCTTTCCTCACATATATGTCTGTATCCTCATTTACCCCAGGCATCTTATTTGCTCTTCAACTGGTACATTTAGGTTTTATGGTAAGGGAGGGGTATCTCTCAGCTGGGAAAAGGCTTTCAAGCTACGTTAAGGGTCTCTCAGCGGCATATGTTATTTTTGGGGCTCTTGCAAACATTCCGTGGACAGTACTCCACACATGCTACTATAAAGAAATATACCCGGAACTGTATCCCGCTCCTAGCATTCCTTTGGTTTCTAAGGTTCTTCTCGCCTTAACGATTATCTCCATGTATTTTTGGACTCTGTGCTACCTAACGTATCTTTCCACGTATAGTGTTGACCCAGAGCTCTCAACAGTACTATTCTCTACGAAGGAAAATGTTCGTATTAGAGATCTCGGATGGAAACGTACCGTACAAATAGCAATAGTTACGGCAATACCAATAATATATTTTGTGGCCTTTTTCGGCACGGTAATGTATGTTTCTGATGTTTTAATCGGCAGAGAGTTCTTCCCAGATCCGTACCTCCTTTTAAATGCTACCGCAATTCTTATGGCTTTCCTCTCGTTTTTAACTAGTGGAGTTTTGATGTTCCTTGCTGAGAGAAGGTTTGCGGAAATAATTGTGGCAAGCAAGTAGAAAAATGGAAAGATTTAGAAGTTTTGACAAGTTCGGCGCAATGGTGTTTTAAGCTTCACGATGTTTTAATTTGAGTTGTAAATATGAGTATGATTTGGGGCGAATTTGATGAAAGAAATTTTTACCATTGGTCATAGTACTAGGAGCTTTGAGGAATTTTTATCGCTTTTAAAACAGTTTAAAATAGGTATTTTGGTTGATGTTAGGAGGTTCCCAACTAGCAAGTTTGAACATTTTAAAAAAGAAAAGTTAGAGCACCTTTTAAAACAAGAAGGAATAAAATACATTCACTTGGGTAAAGAATTAGGAGGATATAGAAGAGGTGGATATAAGAAGTATACCAAAACAAAAAATTTTAGAGATGGAATAGAAAAACTTTTGAAGGTTGCAGAAAAAGGGAGAACTGCAATAATGTGCGCGGAGAAATGGGTATTTCGTTGCCACAGAAGATATATAGCTGAAGAGTTAGCAAAAAGAGGAATTGAGGTAATTCATATTATTGACAGAGGAAAAATCATTAAAACTTAGCCCTTGGGCAGACCGTACCTCTCTAGATCACTGTCCGTAAGCGGTACCCCTCGAAATTTAATAAATAGTTTAATCTCCTTTTCAAACTTCTTCTGTTTTTTAGTTCCCGATATAAATCCAATTTTCTTATGGAAATCTATGATAGATTGTTGTCGAATGTAGAACCTCCAGTAACATGAGTAACTGTTTCCATTCTTCCCCCTTACGGATGTTCATAAGTTTAATATGTGTGCATTGTATTCCCAGTTTTTCTAAAAGCATCCTTTCATCCATAAGTACTTTAGGCGGGTTAATTTTTCTAAGTATCCAGATAATGTTTTTCGGTAAAACTTTCAGTGGTACCATTTTTTCTGGCTCAATGATTCGAGCTAATGTCCCTTTTACATCTTCATTTAGTTCAGAAGTTATTTCTCTTGATCTTCCATGCGCTATGTGAAGTAAAATACTCCAATACTTGTGCCTTTGAGTTTTTATAGTGCGTAGCATTGAGGAACCCTCATCTGTAAAAACAGCTCTCTATTCTTTAGGTCCTACGTATTTAATCCAATGTGGGAGAGACGGGTTTAAGCAACTCTTGTTCCCTATAGGTGCTCCAGCCTTTTTTAACATCCTTCCTATTGTGGGCGGGAAAACTACGTAAATAAAATTATTTTTCTTCCTTATTATTCTACACTTGACATTACCGCATACCTCATTTATGAGAAAAATTATTCTTTTAATTTGATTTATGTCTTGGGAACCGTACGAAAAGTGATAGTCACGGCTGGAAATATGTCCATCAGACATAGCATAGCCAATGATTTCTGCTACCTTTTTATTAGATAATTCGAAGGGAAATTTAGGATGAACAATCATCTTTTCTTTATTCATATTAGGGTTTCCAATACTCTCTATCCAATGCTGCTTTTCTAAATCAGTGTAAAGAAGATTTAAATAGTCACAAACCTTGATCAGATGCTTAATTAACATTCCTTTACTTTCATAGCTTTGCCATCTAAAAATAGTTCTGACATTAACTCCAAGTTTTGCAGCCAAGCTACGTGTGGACCCTCCCACTGAACGTTCTTTAGCTAGAGCTAGTTTAATAAGACTTTGTTGGAAAGTTTTCTTTAGAAAAATATTTACACAGCCTGGTTCTTCAAACCAGTGATAAAATAAATTTATTACTCTCATTATAGTATTGTTATAATAAGATTTAATACTTAAGCTTTACTTATAATAACTATGCCTAGGAAAAAGGGTCTTTATACTAAACGTATACAAGTAATGTTGACAGAAAAGCAATACACTACAATTAAAAAATTAGTTGGAAAACTTGGCGGTACCGAATCTGAAGTAGTTAGGACTATTTTGTTAATGTGGTTACAAAAAGAAGGTTATTTAAGATAAAGTGAAACTGTGGTCTGAGAAACTGGCATGATCACATTGTTTTACATCCATAGGAACATGAATTGCAAATATCATTACTTAATATTATAAGAACATTCTATTTTGGAATAAGATTTGTTCCCTTGAAGGTGCCATCGTAAATATATTAGTATGGCTTTGGAGGAACGTGGGCGGAGAGTTGTTCATATTTTGGATTCTGAGAGAGTTTGGGTTCATGAGCGTAAATAAAATAAAGGTAGACTTATAAGGAAGCTACTGTTAAAATAGGATTTGTTGTATTTCGTGAAGTGCGGTGGTGGCATGACAACGGGAGTTTTCTTTTCGAGAATTTTCAAGGGACGGGATTGGCCTATAATTGGGGATAAATTTAGAAATTTTCCTGAAGTTCTTAGAGATG
>CAZOWB010000159.1:0-3565 GCA_964583315.1 uncultured Candidatus Bathyarchaeia archaeon
ATTGCCACAGCTTTAGCGTTAGAGTTTGCTAGAGCCTCTTCAACCGCCTCTTTTTCTATTATCTTGCCCCAAGGAGCCCTAACTTCTATGCTTTTTCCGCCGCACCGCTCAACTATCTCACGCATCCTTTCCCCAAAGAACCCATTAATGCAAACTACAACTTCATCTCCTCTCTCGACGACATTACAAATTGCACTTTCCATCCCAGCTGAACCGGTTCCGGAAATTGGGAGGGTTATTCGATTGTTAGTCTTAAATGCATACCTAAGTAATTCAACAGTTTCATTCATAACTTCTATGAAGTATGGATCTAAATGTCCAATAATGGGCAGAGACAAAGCTTTCAAAACTCTGGGATTGATGTTACTTGGTCCAGCTCCCAAAAGTAATCTTTCAGGGGGCTTCAATTCACTATATGACTTCTTAAGCATTTATTTACGCAACCTCTCCATAATCTTATGTAACACAAAACTTAAAGAAAGGCTAAAAGAAAATATAAATTTAATTATTAAAATTACACGAGTTCATTAAATACTCAATCTTATAAGTAAGATAATGATTGTGAGAAAAGGCAGGGAAATATTTTCTGATAATTATCTGCTCCCATATCTTATTTCAGCCTAAGCTTCTCCTTAACTTTCAGAGTCTTTAGTTTTTCTTCAAGTCTTCGAGTTCTTTCTTCGACTTCAGTAAATATGTCCGCCCAGTTCCTGCTTTTAATCACATTTAATAGTCTTTCAATCTCCTTTGGCAATTTCTCTATTGTTGAAAGTAATGCTTCATTAAAGTATTTGTCGTCTGACACGAGCTCCAGAGCCTCCTCCGGACAATATTCGATGCATTTTGGCTCTCCATCACATAGGTCGCATGCAATAACTACTCCCTTTTCAGGATGCAACATCATCCCTCCGTAAGGGCACGCCTGCACGCATAGAACACAACCATCACACTTATCTTCATCTATAAGTAAAATTCCGCCCTTCTCAGACTGTTTAATTGCATCACGTGGACAAGCCCTTATGCATGGAGCATTCTCGCAGAATCGGCATGTAACCGCAAGGTTAAACATGGTATTCAAATGTATGACTCTTATTCTAGATTTTAGGGGGTTTGGGTCGCCTTCCTTCTCTAGGGCGCATACAAACTCGCATAGGCTGCAACCTATGCACTTGCTTGGGTTAACTGACACAAATTGTCTAGCACTAAGCTCTAACTTCTCCATAGACAAACCTCACAATGTTAGCAAATTGCGTTATTTATTCTTCTTTTATGCTACTCACATTTAAGTTTCTCGATAATTCATATAAAATGGACAATAGAAAAATTATTTCAATCTTTTCTCATTTCAGTATCTCTATGTAAACTTTTTCATCACCTTTAATGTTCACTCTTTTAAGTGAAGAAACCATCCCTAAAATCGTTTTACGCACAAATTCTGATACAAATGGCTGGATTGGAACTTCCTTTCCCTCGATAACTATTTTAGTATTCAATTTAGGTTTAGCTCTTAATATTATGCATTCTTCAAGCGATGCCGCTCCCTCATATATTTCTTTAGCTAATTCCTCGCACGTTTTTCTTCCGCATTTACCGCAGTCTATTCCGGGAAGAGAATTTAAAATCTTAAGAATTCTTATTCGTTTTTTAATGAAGCTCAATGTTTTTTCGGCCAAAATTTCGAAGTCTTTCTCAATATTCAGTATAGGTTTCTCAATTTCCTGAAATGAGCAGAAAGCAATCACTTCGCCTTTAACTGACTCTTTAAACTCCATATACTCTGCTTTGCTTCTCACACATATTATTTTGCCAACGCTTTCATCATTCAGCACTACTGACGAGAATCCCTCTAAAACTAAGATGTTTGCTCCAAATTCGAAGATTAGCCTAGAAATCTTCTCTAATGGAAAATCTGTTGCTTTAATTATTATGCTTACTTCATTATTAGAGAAGGCTGTAACTGGATTGGCGCCGGCTCTTGAATGCCTCCATGTGTCGCTTCCCTTGCGGTCGATTGAAAAGTCTTGATGGCTTATATGCTTAATGGTTGCCGCGGTAAATCCCTCCTTAATTAGCCTTGGCACTAAACGCTCTATTACCGTTGTTTTCCCAGAGGATTTACGTCCAACAACAGCTAAAATCGGGCGGCTTAAGCGCAAAGATGACACCTCTCCACATTCATTTACCCCTAAAATAATATTAAGTTATTTCTGAGGTAAATTGTTCCTCTATTATTCCATGATTTTTAGGCTTAGAAAACTTTTAAAGTAATGGTGAGAATTCATTGAAAAATTTGGAGAAATCCTTTAGGCGCAAGGAAAAATTGAGTGAAGCATAATGAATGTGAGAGAGGCTACTCAAAAATCCAAATTAAGGCGGATTAGGGCGGTACTCTTCGATTTATTTGATACGCTTCTCCTAGTAAGGACAGATAAGAACTTTGGTGAAAACTGCCTAAGAAACGTTCACAGATTTTTGAAAATGAATGGGATAAATGTTTCGTTTGAAGATTTCAGACGTGCATACTCTGAGGTTAGAAAGCGCTTATATGAAAAATGCCGTAGGAGACTTGAGGAACCCCACTTTAATATTAGAATCTCCCAGACTCTGCGGAAGCTGGGTTACAAGTATGATGTCTCAAGCCGAATTGTGAGGGGTGCAACTAGCGCTTACTCTGAAGAGTTTATGCGCTACGTTTATCCGGATGAGGATGCGCATTTAGTTTTGCGGGAGCTGCGAGAAAACAATTATAAGACAGGCGTCATCTCAAACTTTGCTATTCCCGAATGCGCTCATGAGCTCATTAATCTTCATGGACTCAAAAATCTTCTAAATGTAGTTGTTATTTCAGCGGAGATAAATAGGCGTAAACCCAGCCCGGAAATTTTCTGCTTCACATTAAACCTTTTAAAGGTTGACGCTTCTGAATCCATATTTGTTGGTGATACGCCAGATATAGATGTTAGAGGCGCCAAGAATGTTGGGATGAAAGCAATTTTAATAGAGCGGAGAAAAGCAAGTTTTAAAAGTGAAGACAAGCCAGAATACACGATAAAAAAGCTAAGAGAAATTTTAGATCTTCTTGAAGAGTAATCCCCTTAAAAGAACCCAAGCTCTATCCTCCCTTTTTTATCCGCAATTCTAAACAAATTCTGAATTAATAGAATTGTTTTAGGCTTTTAAGGGCCTTCATGAATTCTTTGAATACTTCATTATAGGTTGCATTGGCGGTGGCATTAGGCTCAAAAATCTTTTCTTCGGCGAAAAAGCTTTTTCTAGCCTCCTCCACTGAACTATAATATTCTATACCAACAAATGAGGTTAATGCAGCCCCTAAAGTTGCCGCCTCCCTTTGCACTGGAACTATAACTGGAAGACCTGTAACGTCAGCCCGCATCTGATTCCACAAATCGTTTCTTGAGCCCCCTCCAACAACACGGATTCCATTAATTTTCACGTTTATGACTTCAGCCAGCAGCCTGAGAGCCTCCTTCATTTGAAATGTTAATCCCTCATATACTGCGCGGACTATTTGGAAGCGTGAGGAATTCAGGGTTAAACCTAGTAT
>CAZOWB010000160.1:0-3550 GCA_964583315.1 uncultured Candidatus Bathyarchaeia archaeon
TTGCGAGACGAAGGATTGAGAAGGCAATTATGCAAATCTCAGAGCTCATACGTGAAAAGGGAGGTAAAATTCAGCCAATACAAATATAAGCGCTATAGTAACTTTTATTTCTTCTAGAAAACTCAATTAATCCTCCTACTTGTTTGGGTAAAATCTGAATCTTGAGGCTAATAAAGCATGGTCTATATAGCGTTCATAATTGGAACCGCCGGTTCAGGCAAGTCTCTGTTAACGGCATCATTCAGCGAGTGGCTTAGAATAAATGAGCAGAATGTTGCAACATTAAACCTAGATCCGGGGGTAATAAAGCTACCATACACTCCAGATATAGATGTCCGAGATTACGTGACAATCGATGAAATAATGGATGAATATGAGCTTGGACCAAATGGAGCACTAATAATGGCCGCTGACTTAATCGCAAGCGAAGTAGAGAATTTACGTAAGGAAATTGAAGATGTTGATCCAGACATTTTGCTTATTGACACGCCAGGTCAGATGGAATTGTTCGCTTTTAGAGCCAGCGGCCCCTTCATAGCTAATGAGATCAGTAAGGATCCTAGAGCAATAATCTACCTCTTCGACTCGGTTTTTTCATCTAATCCGCTTAATTATGTTTCAAACATGTTTCTTTCAGCAGCTGTCTATATGCGTTTCTTTCTCCCCCAGGTGCATGTGCTCTCAAAGTGCGATCTAATCTCTCAGGAAGATGTGGAAATGATCTTAGAGTGGGCTGAGGATAGATCCGCCTTAGAATCCGCGATTAACGAAAAATTGGAGGGGACAAAGCGGTTGTTGAGTCAAAGGCTGAGTAAAACAATATATCAGCTAGGCTTAAACTTTCCGCTGATATCTGTATCAGCCAAAACTTATGATGGCTTCGTTGATCTTAATGCCGTTTTAGAGCGAATCTTTACTGGGGGAGAAAAAATCACATATTAAATTATTGATAGTGCCGCTGCCAGCGCGCCATACTCGGCGTATTTAAGGGTGTTGGCGCTACTGATTATTATGACGTCGTTTTCTTCCGGTTTTATTGAATGCATTATCTCCCTAAAGGCTATCGGATAATCCTTTTTTAAATCCAGACTAACCCCCGGAATAACCAATCTATTGTTCTTAAAGACTATAGTTACTGCGCTTTTTGCACCGCTAATAACCGCTGCGTCACGCTGCTCTAAACCATTTTTAACTTTTTCAGCGCGGCCCCTAACTAATACCGCCACGCTATATTGGGCTAAGGTTAGCTCATTACTTTTAACCTCAACAATTTTAGGTAAGACTTCCTTTATTTTACTCCAAAATTTTTCGCCCTTATGCGTGAGTGAACAACCACTCCTTGACCTCATAATTAAGTTTTCCTCACTCAAACGCTTTATAATAGTTCTTATGGTTCCTTCACCTAAATCGAGTTTTCTAGCTATTTTTCCCCGTCCCATGCATCTGGATTTAGCTAGGATCCTGAGAAATCTTATGAGATCTAGAACATTAAATGCTGGAAGCGGTCCGGGGGCTCTCTTATAGACTAAATTGGCAAGGGTCTCTTTAATTGACATGCATTCGTCACACATAAAATATGTTAGCGATTAATGATAAAATTTCCTCTAATACATGAAAGTTATGAAAGACTTAAACCTTTTAATTAAGCTAGAATTATATGCAAAGGAATGCGGATGATAAAACATGAAATTTGATGTTATTGTTGTCGGAGCTGGAACCGCAGGTTGCATGGCTGCTAAAACCGCTGCAAAAGCAGGTTTATCCGTCTGCTTAATTGATTGTAAGAAAGCAGAATCCATAGGTAATAAGGTCTGTGGCGATGCAATTGGCAAGCATCACTTTGATAATTTAGGTTTACCCTATCCAAGCGGAGACGAGCTTGAGAGGAAAATAATCGGCATAAAAGTTTATTCACCAGATTCAAAAACAGTTTTTCGTTTAGTTGGCGAAGGGCTTCACGGCTTTATAGTGAATAGACATGCTTTCGGCCAGAGATTATTGAAGGAGGCCATTAATGCTGGGGCAACGCTTCTGGATTCAACGCAAGCTTTGGAACCGATAGTGGAGAACAACTTTGTTAGGGGGATCATAGCTAGAGACCGAAAAACCAATTCAAAAATAAAGCTGTATGGAAAGGTCACTGTAGATGCTAGCGGTCAGGTAGCTGTGCTAAGAAGAAAGCTTCCGCCGGAAATAGGTGTAGACCCTTCAATTGATAAGAGCGATGAGGTTGTATGCTATAGAGAAATCCGTCTCTTAAAGGAGGAGATAGAAGAACCGGAATTCTGTCAAATATATTTAGATTTAGATGTTGCGCCAGGAGGATATTATTGGATCTTTCCGAAGAAAGAAAACGGCGTTAATGTTGGGTTAGGTGTTGCGGCAATCGGCGAATTTCCAAATCCAAGAAATCAGCTTTACAAGTTTGTTCTCAGTAAGCCCCTTTTTGAGAAATCAACAATCGTCGATGGTGGCGGCGGCGTTGTCCCCACGAGACGCCCCCTAGATTCGTTTGTTGGCAACGGAATAGTTGTCGTAGGTGATGCAGCATGCCACGTTAATCCTATACATGGCGGCGGGATGGGCCCATCAATGATGGCTGCCAAAATAGCTGGCGAAGTAATGGCGAAGGCTCTAGCAGAGGGTGAGCCGACAATAGATAATCTGTGGCCCATAAATGTGCGATACATGAAATCCTATGGTGCTAAACAGGCTGGACTAGATGTTTTCCGCATCTTTCTGCAGAATTTAACAAATGAGGATATCAATTATGGAATGAAATATGAGTTAATAAGAGGGGAGGATATCCTTAAAGCCAGTCTAGAAGGAGATGTACGCCTAAATATAACTGATGCCACAAGAAGAGTTTTCAGAGGACTTGGAAGAATATCATTTTTAAGGAAACTATATAATATGGCCAGAAAATCGAAGCTTGTGAAGGAACTATACAATAAATATCCGCAGTCACCAAACGAAATGCCTGAATGGCAGTTGAAAATTAAGAAGATATTTGAAGACCTGAAAAAATGAACAACCCAAATTTTTCTTTAAGAAAAATTTTAAGTTTATGTACTTTTTTGCACACAAAAGATTTAAATATTGCCTATAAGAGCAATATTTAACATTCCAAGGGGAGAAAAAGGTATGCCAAGAAAAATCCTTCTAAATGAAGACGAAATACCCAAACATTGGTATAACATTTTACCAGATCTTCCAAAACCCTTACCGCCGCCAATAAATCCAGCTACAAGAGAACCAATAAAACCTGAGGATCTAATGGTTCTTTTTTCAAAGGAGTGCATCATGCAGGAAGTTAGTCAAGAACGTTGGATAAGTATACCGGACGAAGTTCGTGACGCATATATGCTTTGGAGGCCGACGCCGCTATACAGGGCTGAGGGCCTCGAAAGGGCTCTTGGAACCCCCGCTAAAATATACTATAAGTATGAAGGGGTTAGTCCCCCTGGTAGCCATAAGCCTAATACAGCCGTTGCTCAAGCCTATTATGCTATGAAAGAGGGGATTGAGCGATTAACCACTGAAACTGGCG
>CAZOWB010000161.1:0-3544 GCA_964583315.1 uncultured Candidatus Bathyarchaeia archaeon
ATAATCAGTTTAACCGAGGCTGTTGGAATCACCCTTATGCCGGTGACAACCGCTAAGTCGCTTAGTTCAACAATCTTTTCTTCGAATGATGCGCCCATAACAGCCCTGGCAATAGCGAATAAATCAGCATCCGTAACGGTCTTTCCTTTATCACCCAACTCTTTAACGCGTGTGACTATCTCTTTTAGCTGCTCCTCTGTTGGGTGAAATCCAGCCTCTTCAAGTTCAGCTTTAACTCCATGTCTGCCAGCGTGTTTTCCAGCTATAAGTCTCCGTCGTCTACCAACAAGATCCGGGCTGAAAGGCTCAAATGTTGGAGGCTTAATAACAACTCCTTTTGTGTGAATGCCAGATTCATGGGCGAATGCGTTTTCACCGACAATAGCCTTATTGGGCTGTATAACTACGCCTGTTAAGCGGGAAACCAGCTTGGAAGTTTCGTAAATGAGTCTAGTGTTTATGCGTGTTTTCTTCTTATGAAGCAGATGCAATCCCATAACAACTTCTTCTAGGGCTGCGTTCCCAGCTCTCTCACCCAAACCATTAACAGTCACATGAACTTGAGTTGCTCCGCCCTCAACGCCGGCAAGTGAATTCGCTACGGCAAGTCCAAAATCATTATGGCAGTGGACGCTCAAAGGAACCTTTAGATCTTTCTTCAGTTCCATAATCATTTTTTTCATGGAGTCAGGCGTCATTATGCCAACTGTATCCGGTATATTTATGTAGTCGGCTCCAGCCTCTTCAGCTGCCTTACAAACTTTCTTCAGAAATCTCATATTAGTTCTAGTAGCGTCCATCGGCGAAAATTCACATATAGCACCGTGATCCTTAATATATTGAACTGAATTCATCGTAGCTCTTATAACCTGCTCAGGAGTCATATTTAGGGCGTATTTCATTTGCACTTCAGATGTAGAAATAAAAGTATGAATATATTTCACATCGCATTGTATTGCCTCGTCAATGTCGCTTCTTAATGCACGAGCCAAAGCGCAAACGTGAGCCTTTAAACCAGCATTAGCAATCTCCTTTAGAGCCCTCTGCTCCCCTTTAGATGCTGAGGGAAAACCAGCTTCTATCACATCCACACCTAACTTATCAAGCTGGAGAGCAATCTCCATCTTCTCTTCAGGAGTTAGTGATACTCCCGGTGTTTGCTCTCCATCACGCAAGGTCGTATCAAAAATCCTTATCTTGTCAGCAAAGTTATTTCGGCGGCTAAATAAAGCAATACCCCATTTCGCAACAACCTCAGAACACCAAAATATACGTAATATACATAAAAGTTTTTTGGTTAATACCGCAAAAAAATGGATGCTTTAAAATGAATTTTTTATTTAATGATCCTAAATACCCGAAAAATGTATGCCTAGCATAGGCTTTCATAAGGAATACTTTTAATATAACTGATGATTTAAGAGTTTGATGTTTGCAGATGTCGAGGCTAGAAACTTGAGGAGCGATATTATCAAGTTTGGTGTTGAAAAAACACCCCATAGAGCTATATGGAAATGTCTAGGTGTTACAGACGAGGATTTTAATAAACCCTTCATAGGTATAGCGAACAGCTTCACAGAGCTGGTTCCAGGCCACATGCATCTAAACAGGATCGCCGAGTTTGTTAAAGCCGGTGTTCGAGCCGCTGGAGGAGTGCCATTCGAATTCAACACCATAGCCATATGTGATGGCTTAGCTATGGGTCACGAAGGTATGCATTACTCGCTTCCATCAAGGGAGCTTATCGCAGATTCAGTGGAGGTTATGGCTCAAGCATATAAATTTGATGGGCTAGTTCTGATAACTAACTGCGATAAAATAACGCCGGGAATGATGATGGCTGCAGCTAGGCTAAATATACCATCCATAGTTGTAACTGGCGGCCCAATGCTCTCCGGCAGGTACGGGCATAAGCTTGTCGATGTCACATCAATATTTGAGGCTATAGGCGAGTATTCAGCCGGTAAAATTAGTTTAGAAGAGTTAAGGGCTCTTGAAGATTATGCTTTTCCAGGATGCGGCTCATGTAACGGCATGTACACGGCTAACACAATGGCTTGCATAGCCGAGTCCATTGGGCTTTCGCTCCCAGGCTGTGCAACAGCGCTAGCAGTCTCCTCAAAGAAACTGAGAATAGCAAAAAAGAGTGGTGAAAGGATAGTTAGAATGGTTAAGGAGGATTTAAGACCATCTAAAATTCTAACCCGCAGTGCCTTTGAGAATGCCATAACAGTGGATATGGCTCTGGGCGGATCAACAAACACCGTCCTACATTTGAAAGCTATAGCTGAGGAGGCCAACGTATCCCTGCCGCTTGAAGTATTCGATGAAATTGCGAGGAAAGTTCCGCACATATGTGATATGCGTCCAAGCGGCCCTCATGACCTGGAAGAGCTTGATGTAGCTGGCGGAATACCTGCAGTTATGAACGTATTACGCGAAAAATTGCATTTAGATGCCCTCACCGTAACCGGGAGAACAGTGGGTGAGAACATTAGAAACGCCATAGTCTACAACCAAGAAGTCATCAGACCTCTAAGCAATCCCATACATAAGGAGGGAGGTATAGCTATTCTATTCGGGAATCTTGCGCCTAAAGGCGCAGTAACTAAGATCACCGCTATCTCACCTAAAATGCTCGTCCATAAGGGACCCGCCAGAGTATTTGATTCTGAGGAGGAGGCTATGAAAGCCATTCTAAATAGGGAAATCAATAGCGGCGATGTGATAGTTATACGATATGAGGGGCCTAAAGGCGGGCCCGGAATGCGAGAAATGCTGTCGCCGACAGCAGCCATAGCTGGCATGGGCTTAAGTGAATCGGTTGCCTTAATAACTGACGGTAGATTCTCTGGTGCAACTAGGGGGCCATGTATAGGGCATGTTTCGCCGGAGGCCGCTGAGGGAGGGCCGATAGCGGCATTAAAGGATGGTGATATAATAAGCATTGATATACCTGCTAGACGGTTAGCTGTCGAATTAAACGATGAGGAGATTAATCGACGTTTATCATCATGGAAGCCTAAGCCGCCTAAGGTATTTAAGGGCTATCTGAGAAGGTACTGGTATTTTGTGCAGTCAGCTGATAGGGGTGGAACATTTAAGAATCCATCATTAGGCTCCTAGATTCTCCACTTTTTTAAAAAAGAAGGTGATTAAATTTGAAGTTTGATCTAACATTAGCACTTGCGGATAAACCCGGTCAGCTCCTTAGAGCCCTAGAACCAATAGCGAAGAATGGTGGAAACATAATATCTATTATTCATGAGAGGGATAAGCCCGTTGAGGGTTATGTTCCCGTAAGCTTAGTTGTTGATTTTCCATCACGTCAAAACTTTAGAAGCACTATAGATGCTCTAGAAAGTTTAGGCATTGCAATAATAAAGTCTGAGGAAGTTGTTGAGAAAGTTAGGCTAACATTCATTTTAATAGGTGGAGTGGACCTCAGAAAAGTGATTGAATCGAGCGTTAAAGGCGTGCGGATAATAGGTGTTGAGGCTTCAACACCAAAGCTAAATGAGGTTTCAGTAAAGCTGGATGTTGA
>CAZOWB010000162.1:0-3540 GCA_964583315.1 uncultured Candidatus Bathyarchaeia archaeon
TTAGGTTGAATGTCTGGAATATGTATCCGATTTTGCGGCATCTAAGCCAAGCCATAGACTTAGACGGTATCTTGGATAAATCTATTCCATCAATAAACACGTCGCCTTTTGTAGGTTTGTCTATGCCCCCTATCATGTTGAATAGGGTTGTTTTACCGGAGCCAGACGGCCCCATAACAGACAAATACTCACCGCGTGGAACTTCAAGATTTATTCCACGTAAAGCGTGAACAACCTCCCCCTTCAAATAGTAGTCTTTATGAAGATCTACAACTTTAACCGCTGGGACTTCTTTTCCCATAATGTCTTCCTCATTATCCCATATTTACGTTTAATTTAATATCAATTTTTAATATTTAAACGTTTTACCAAAAATTGCTTTACTATTAAATGAAATTCGAAATCTTTCAAATCGCAAGAAGCGCTTCTTTTTAGCCCCTTCTTCATAATATACCTTAAAATGTGAGTAAAAAACAGTTCTAGTCTGGCTGGAGAATTAAACTCCATGAGTGCTTTATGATAAGTAAGTCCTTAGCAATATTAGTAATATATTATGTAAATGTATTCATGCATGATGATAAAAAATATCTATTCATTCCTTGGAGGTTTTTCTGGTGTTTATGTTGAGTTTATGGAAGTATACCCTTGAGCTGGCGTCTAAAGAATTAGATCTGCTGAAAAAGAAAAAACAGGCACTAGATGACCTATTTTCATCTCAAAGGATCTCTCAAGCAACATATGAGCATTTAAGTAGGGAAGTTAATGAAGCCTTAGCGGATGTAGAGAAATACTTTGAAACGATTCTCTCTAAGATGAGAAGCAGAATGCAGGATCTAGAAAAACAGGTAGGGATCCTAGAAATATTCTTGGCTAACGTCGAAATGCTCCATGCAACCAATGAAATAGATGACGAAACATATGAAAAACAGAGTAATGCCCTCTCCCTTGGCATAGAATCAGTAAAAAACGAAATTGAAGAAATAAAGAATGCCCTAGAGAAGATTACATCAAAACCCGCCGAAGCCGAAACAGTTGAATATGAAGAAGAAGCCGAAATACCGCAGCCGTCGGAAGCACCTGCAGCTGAGCCTGAGGTGTCCGTTGAAGAGGTGTCAGTGGTATCTGAATCGTCCACTGAAGAAAAAACAATAGAACCAATGTTTGGAATGACTGGAGCTTAAAGCTGATAAGTCAAGGAATCAAAAATTAAAATCAACCCATTTTATTTTTTATTTAAGTTTTGTTTCCTCATACTCTCGGTATTCTTTCATCACATCAGAAAGTTTAGGCACATCGAAGAATCTACGTTTTGTTAAATCATTAGCAGCAGCCATATACATCTTGCTTATAATCACCTTCAGCTGTGGATCAAGTTTTGGTGGAGACGACTTACATAGTTTTCTCCAGTCCTGTACGCCAGTTTTCTCAGCCATTTCCTTCGCTTTTTCAACATCCTTATACCATTCTGTTCTTCTATAGAATTGTCTCGCAACTTCCTTGCTGACATGCATGCCATCATATGTGAATCTACATTCATCTAATGTGCCAACCACATCTGCTATCATAAGGTTTCTTTTATCATCGAACGCTAACTCGATTTTCCCATCTTCATTTTCTAGACCAGCATCTGAGGCTATTTCAGTCACTACATCATTAACTTTTGTGAGCACCATTTTAATTTCATCTAGCTCAGCATCCGTTAAACCAGCTATGCGCTTCGCCTCCTCCCATGTGATGTATCTGTCTTTCTCCTCAAGTTTCGTGCTCACATCAAATATGGGCTTAGAAAGTTTCTCCCCCGGCTTAGGATAATGATCTAGACCCAAATCCTTGAGTGTGATTAAGCCCTGCTTAAGCCTCCTAAATACTGATGAACCTTCAGGTAATCCATTTCGGTATATTATTTCCAGGGGAATAAGGTAGTTCTTAAGATTTGGCGTAAAAACGCCGTAATCGTATCTCAGCCCTTTTTCATCCTTGTATGCTTTTGGTCTATAAACATTAACGAGATTAAACTCCATAATGTTTGTTGGTTCACTTAGTTCATCAAACCTAACAAGCTTTCCATCCTTATCAACTAGGCCTCTATAATGTGTTTTCACATTTTTCTCTTCAAGCCTCTCAAAAGCATAGGCTCCCATGAGGCATAAAGCAGCGCCCTTAAAATCTATGTGGTCAGGCATCTCACCCCAATCAAACACCGAATATCTATTTGAGAAGTGAAATCTTCCAACACCCATTTCATCTTTAGTCGGCGCCCTGATAACCTCCAAATCCTTTACACTACCCAACTTTTTTCATCCTCCCACCTCTTTAAGTTCCTTATCCGCTTCTTCTACCTCCCTCCTCTTGTAAGCTTGATGCCTACGGATTCTATCAGATAATTCTGGATCTTCTAGGGCTAAAATTTTAGCTGCAGCTATAGCCGCTCCCTCCGGCTCGATTGTTACAACTGAGCCTATGCCGCTTGGAACCCTAAGTGAGGAGTATATGTCTGCTCCACCAAATTTCTCAGAGTATGGTGGGCACGCTATGACTGGTTTAAGCGTGTTTGCGTCAACAAAAGCGCTTAACGCATTAGATCTACCAGCAACAGTTATGTAAACAACTTTACTCTTCTCATATTCTCTTAGTATCTCAAGAACCTTTTCTGGGGTTTTATGGGCTGACGCAACCCTAAACTCATATTTAACGCCTAAAATATCTAGGTATTTAGCTATTTTCTGTGAAAAATCAAAATCGCTCCTTGAGCCCATCAAAATTATAACTTTTCCCCTCATAATCTCCCCTCAATCTCCACATTTATTATAGTGGAAACTTTACAACGCTATATCTTTCGCTGACTTATAAATGGCGCTGTCTGCATTTTCCTTAACTTTTCTAATGGTTGGATCGAAGCGCGACTGCAAAATAACACCTAATTTTACATTCTTTCTTCTGGCTTTGCTTATCATCTCATCTGCTTCTCTAAGGTTTATGGCCATCGGCTTATCTACTAGGACGTGTTTATCGTAATCTATAGCGTCCAGCGCCATAGGGTAATGTTGATAATGCGGCGTATTTATTATAGCCGCATCTATAGGTACCTCCTGAATCATCCTCCTATAATCTGTATACCAGTATTTTAGACTCCACTTTGATGCAAATTCTTTAGCTCTCCTCTCCCCTCGACTTGTAACCGCAATCAATTCGGCTATTTGCTTATTGGCTATTAGCTTTAATCCATTGGCGCAGAAATTAGCTCTAACACCCGTCCCAATTATACCAAACCTAACTTTATCCATTCGAAATCACACTAAATCACATACATGTAATAATTTTATTCTCGATAAAAATCTTAAGTGAAGAATGGCTTCCTCATTTTTATAGCTTTAATAAAAAGTTCTTTTAAATAATCATCACTCACACCATTTCTTATTGGACCTAACAGGTCTACAAGGTTATCATTTCTAAATAGGCATGGCTTAAGCTTACCATCAGATGTTAGGCGTATTCTATTGCAGTGAAGACAAAATTCACTGTTATGCATGGGTCTAACAA
>CAZOWB010000163.1:0-3532 GCA_964583315.1 uncultured Candidatus Bathyarchaeia archaeon
TTATAATTCTTAAAGGACAATTTTTTTGAGGAGTATGAAGAATGATCCTCCATCAGAAGAAACTTTAGTTTTTAGGTTATTAAAATTTGGGTTATTTTTAATGACCATTTTTAGAATGAAAAAGCTTTCTTTATTTGATTTAAAAAATGGTTAAATTTTTGGCCAAATTTAATCTATAAGCATCATATGCTCCTCGCCATAATCAACTATTACTCGTATGTAACCTTTTAATTTTTGATCAATCTCTAAGTCGCCAGTATCGACTCTAAGCTTTTTTAGACCCTTGAGCTTATGTTTTGTGGCTATAACCACTATATTTTCTATGCCGACTTTTTTGATAACTTTCGGACTTATTTGCTGATTTCCTCTGCCAAAGATGAAACCTTGTCCACCTATCGGCGTAACAATTATCTTAGCTTTTTTATCACTAATGCTTTCAAGTATCTCCATCTCATTCACATCATGTTTAATTATCTTACCATTAAGAAGGAGATCAACGCCTAAAAGAGTCTTCTTTTCATCTAAAATGGCAGCTATCGCGCGTGTTGTTGTCCCCGGACCGAGGATGTATATTGTATCCGGTTCCATAATTCTCTCGATAAAATAAACTGCAATTGCAGCTTGATTGCGTAGTTCATTATCGGTTAAGACGCTGGCTTCTTTTATTCCTTGAATTAATTCTGGTTCATATGGCACTAACATGTAGCCATACAACTTAACAGATAAGCGTCCACTCCTAAATGATTCTTCATCAACATCCATAACCTCAGCCTCTCTTAGGGGCAATCCTTCATCAATGAACCGCGTAACTATGTTAGCTGCCGCCCTAGGGTTGACGGCGAAAATGGCACTATGCATTTTAACACCACTTGGTATTCCTAAAACTGGTAAATTTAATCCAACAGCATCCATGATATCCCTTGCTGTACCATCTCCACCGCAAAAAACAATTAAATCTACATTGTTCTCCATCATAATTCTGGCGATTAGCTTAGTGTCTTCAGCCGACGTCTCCTTTTTTCTTTCACCAATTGGAAATATGTTCTTAAATCCCGTCTTTTTCGCTTCGTATTCACCCATTAATCCGGCTCCAACTAAAAAATCAATTTTTCCACTTAAAGGGTTAAGATGTGAAAGAAAAATCTCAGCTCTATATGGTGCAACTGGTTTAGCTCCAAGCATTAATGCCTTAGCCAGTATCTCCTTTCCATCTGTTCCTTTTAGACCGACGGTTCCACCCATGCCAGCTATGGGATTAACTATTAAACCAATCTTCCTAGACTTCAACAGTTCCCCTCCTTTTTCCTAACTAACTTAAAAAGTGATGATTATTAGGTAAAATTAATTTTATATGCTTGCACTCAAAATTAATGAGGCTATTATAGCTACGGTCATGATGACGATTGTTTGGAGAAGTGTCATCTTCCAAGGTATTTTTGTTTTACTGGAGCGATAGTATACTAGGAAGATGCCTGTTATCACTCCAACTATGGACATGGAGACTATTATGTTGAGGGGTGGGGGTAACATTAGGTAAGAGGCTATGGGAGCTATGCCTGAAAGAAATGTGGTTATCCCGCATGCTGAAGCGGATAAAATACTCATTTTACCTCTTTTTTTCCGTAGTAAATTAAGCATCTCTCTAGCTAGGGAAAGTGATTTCTCTTTCTCTCTAATGTCAGGTATATCGCTTAAGCTGTAGATTATTAAATTCTGTAGGGTGATTACGTCCGCTATGTCTTCAGTTATTCCACCTAGTAAGAAGCTTGAAAAGTTTGTTATGGCGACGGTGGCTAAACTTAGGAGAGCTGCAACAATTGTTATACTGGTTGTCAATCTGGCTATAAGAGAGGAAAGAATTACTACAAGGCCGGTCACTGATCCATCGGCGATGCCAGCGACAATCTCTAAGATTGGTTCATCCTTTAGAAGAAGATTTCGCCATTCGTCGCTTATTTGAATTCCCTTCTCTGTTAGCTGGACATATCCATCTCTATCAATTATTAAACCTTCATTAACCATGCTCTTCAGTGTCTCATCCAGATCTTTCGTTTCAATGGAAAAACGTCCTCTGCAGAGTCTATCTATTTTACGTTTTAAACTACGCTTTGACAATGGATTTTCATCAAGCTCAATGAGAATAAATACTCTTAAAACATCTACTAAATCTTGTATCTCGAACGACAATTACTACCTTTCACCATATCATAGGAGATTAAATAGAAGTTAATAAATTTTATGAATGATTCCGCGGATGGATCAACTTTCTGTCTTTTTTATAATTTCTGCTCTCCCGAGATTTCTCTAGTTGCTGATTTCATACATATTTTTTGTCCTTTCTCGTAGGGATTTTAAATAGCTGGAAAGAAAAAGTTCTTTGTGGAAGAGAATTTTTCTGGAGACTTCATGAATTATGGTATGTCTGAATTTTGGATCATAAAAATGTCCGTGAAGTTACGAATAGCGCTTTACTATCCCTCAGCATTTCTTAAATTTCATTGTTTCAAAATTTATGTTACTTTTCTCATCTCTACGAACTGAGTAATCATCAATTTTATCTATTCTCTTAAAGACCCATTTATAGGGGAATTTCGCACCTATTACCGCGAGTTTAATAGAGTAGGCCTCAAACATCTCCAAGAAATCGAACAGCTTTCTAATTTGACCTCTCGGGAAATAGGCTTTTTCAGCATTCGGAGCCTTGACCTCAAAAGCTATTATACAGTTCCCTTTTGTTGCAAATACATCTGGTAGAGGTTCCTTGCTGGGAGCGGATACTGGGATTCTAACGGATTTAAAACCTGCTTCACGGAGCTTCTTTACTAGGTCTCTTTCAGCTTGATAGCCACGTTTTCTTATGCGCCTAATTTCCTTTACTGTTAGAATTCTACCGCGCCTACCTTTGCCTTTCCGCTTACTTTTTGCAGCTAAATCTCTTAGTGACAATTATCAACTGCCCTTCTTCTTTCTGCTGATTTTTATTTATTTTCCTCAAGCGGCCTTATAGCCAATCTTATTAGATCCATAAGCCAATCTGAGAAGTTTTTTGCATTAGCATATTTCTGATATTTCTTTTTGTAGGGAACTTTAGAGATCATATGCATCTTAAGCATTTTTCTTACGTAATATTTGGCGGTTGATCTGGGGATGCCGGCTTCCCTTGCAAGATCGCCGCTTGTAAAGACCATACTTAAACGTGAGTAGGCCGCTATAACTTCTGCTGGAAAAGGCATGGATACATTTACTATCTTAATTAGTTCTTCATTCAATCGAGGCATTTTTTTAAACCTCTTTTTGGATGAAAATTTTATCCCCTCAAAAATTTATAAAATTTTTCACATAATCATTTCTCTTCTTCAAAATATTTCGGTATTTAAGGAAACAAAATATTCTTTAAGAAAGCTTTTTGTTTATGGGAAAGTTGCAAATATGATCATTTTTGAAAAATGGGTTATTTAGATGACTAAGATGTTTTTAGGAGCGCAAATTTTTGAAAGATTAATTTCGGTCTTAATTAGTATTCATTATTTTC
>CAZOWB010000164.1:0-1542 GCA_964583315.1 uncultured Candidatus Bathyarchaeia archaeon
TATCTCAAAAATGACCATAAAGAAGAGACATGCAATGAAAAGTAAAAAAGAGGAAAATTAGAAATAAAATTAAGGAGATATTCCTTCTTGGATTTAAAGTCCATGTTGATAACGAGAAAAGAATAAAGGCAATAACCCTGAAAATTGAGGGAAAACAGATATCTAGTGAGAGAGCCCTGAGAAGTATCTGCGATCCATATAAAATGAACCCAGTGTACCAGCCATAGTAAAATATGTGTCTCTCAACTTTTCTCTTTGAAGCGAGATACAAAAGAACAATTCCGCATCCAACAGTAAGTATGGAATTAATGTAGGGCGGAATACTGTTCATACATTACCAAATCATCTTATCATCTTATTCTCCTATATAGATTTGATTATTTTCAAAACAAAAAGCTTTTTGAATTCTTCATCATGCATATTAATTCTGTCAACTTTTGAGATAGTCGCCATTTTCCCTATCAAGTATTCAGCGAACGTCCCCTGTGGCGCCAAATGTACTTTTATAGGAACATAACCATAGAAATCTGACAGATCTCAGTAGTCACTATCCGACGCATATGGCCTTTTTATGTAGCAGTTCCTTGATCTTTTCTGCTTCAATCTCTTCTGTTATTTCAAGGATATACTGAGAGATACTCCAATTCATTTAAGTCCTTTTCTCGCCGTGAACCCAACAAAAGATATGCGGCTCTCTCAAAACAGAAATGAGTTCATCTTCACTTATTCTAGTAAAATTGCGAAGCGATATTGTCTTTTCAAGTCTCATATAAAATTGAATACTGGGTGATCTGTATTAAGAATGCCATCACTCTTTGCTATACATTTGAAAGCATTATGAGTTCGATATCTAATCAAGTCATTTTCAAGACCAGTGTATACAATCTCATAGACCTTTCCAACCTCTACTTCATCGATGCCTATTATTTTGGTCTCATCTGGAATGTCTTTCTTTACTGGGATGAATTCAAAGATTCCTCGTCTCCAGTCAAGAATAGAGCTTAAGGGATACTGAATAGACGGAATTGAGCAACTCATCGTTTCTGTAGAGTTATATGATGTTCTAGGCGGGACGCCGGCGAATTTGAAGATTTCATCAAAGTAGGTTTCAGCAACGGCCGTATCCGGACAGAAAACCTTCTTTTAGACTAATTGTCTTCTTGATTGCTGGCATTATTCGGGACACCAGTATAGAAGCTTGCATTATTGCCAAGTCTACGTTTGCATATTTATGAAAAAATTAACTATGACTTCGAATGGAAGATTGATGTTTGGAACAAGGTTAAACAGAGAGAATCTTCCTCTAGAAGAAGATATAGAAGCCATCACTCCAACCGCAAATGGTCAAGGCGCAGTATTGATATAGACAGTGTCGCCATATTCAAGTGTGATCCTCTCGCCGTCATGAGTTGCAAGCATTATTGTTGGGACAACGGTTTCAAATGTAGATTTTAAAATGAAGCTACGTGGAACCATGAACCATTTTTCTCTTCCAGCAGTTCCGCTAGTCTTGACTTTTCATAAGATTCTAGCGGATACATA
>CAZOWB010000164.1:1642-3531 GCA_964583315.1 uncultured Candidatus Bathyarchaeia archaeon
CTCTTCCAGCAGTTCCGCTAGTCTTGACTTTTCATAAGATTCTAGCGGATACATAGATTGTTAAAGAATGCCTCATAGTCTTTATAGTCTGTTAGAGGAAGATCTTGAAGTTTTACTCCTTTCTCGACTCCAAGAATCTTTCCGATCTTGGTATCTTCCATCTTACTAAACTTCTTCTTTAACAGACTTTCTTGCTCTTCCATGGCTCTATTGAGAGATATCTGAAAACGGTTGAAGTATTTTTTTCTTCATAAAATCTAAGGCAATTCTCCCAATAGGAGAGTATCCAAGTAATTTAAGAAAGAATCTCCTCACCTTTATCACCTACTATAAAAAATTTGGCGATTTACTCGAAAAGGGATGATCCAAATTGGGTCCCTTCTCGCTCCTCTTCCATCGAAGGAAACGCATTTTTTTCTGTATTCACATTTAAAACTTTGGGATTCATGATGCACCCTTAACTTAAAACTCAAGTATAGAATGGGAGATTACAAAACTATAAAAATTGTTTGTTTTCAACTTTATTGATTTGGGGGTATAATTTTGAGTGGGCTGCGAAGAGTTCCGACAGGAATCAAAGGTTTGGATGAGATGTTGGAAGGGGGGCTTCCAGAAGGGAGGGTTATTCTGGTTTGTGGCGGTCCAGGTGCAGGGAAAACGATCTTTGCTTTGCAATATCTACTAGCTAATGCTAGTAGAGGAGAGGCCGGAGTCTATGTGACTCTAGAGGAGCCCCTTTCCTTCATAAGGCAAAACGTTGCTCTTTTTGGATGGGACTTAAAGAAATATGAAAGAAGGGGACTTCTGAGAATGCTGGATCTTTGTTTGATGCCCTATAGTGAAAAATTAATAATGCTCGAGGAAAGAAGCCCCGCGGGAGATGGTGCTTCTTCGTTAATTAGGGAAATTAGAAAGGCAGCGGAGAATGTTGGTGCTAGGCATATCGCTATCGATCCTATTACAAGCATAACGATACACCAGCCTCGAGCTGGAAAGAAGAGGTTCATGGTTGGGCAAATTTTTCAAGGTTTAAGAGAGATCGGATGTACATCCATTATAACTATGGAGGTTTCTTCGCTCTCTGATGATTTCTACATGGAAAAGTTCCTAGCTGACGGCGTTATACTCTTAGAGAGTCATCTAGATGAACAGTTCAGACTCGTTCAGACTTTAAGAATTGAGAAAATGAGAGGTACAAAACATGACAGGCAGCCCAGAAGATACGTTATATCAAATGAAGGATTAATGGTATACCATACAGAACCAGTGAGAGAGTAAACTATACACCTTCCCCTAATATGCTATCCATTAATTTCAGAATCCATTCCTTCTTATATGAAATACTCTCCAAATATTTGACACCTTGTTGTGTAAGACAGTAAATCCTTTTTCTTGAGCTCCAAAATCCTTCAATTAATCCTTTCCTCTCAAGCGAGTACAACTTTGCATATATCGTTCCAGGGCTTAATACAATGCCTTTCTCATCGATTATGCGTCTAAAAATGTCATAACCTGAAAGCCAATCATCCTTGAGCATAGAGAGGATGATAACATCAAGAAAGCTCTGTACAACTTTAATCTTCAATTCCCTAGGTGAACAAGACATAGTCATTTTTCTTCCCCTCGCCACTCACCCATAGGGGGAGATAAATTATTTTATTAAACAAATTTATTTTTTTCTCATAACCTCCATATCTTACAAGAAAATCATGTTTGAACTTTGGCTTCAGATGGAGTCTTTCAATCGAGTGCACCTAAGAGGCTCTTATACACCGAAAAGCTTAATGCCGTCTGAGAATATCTTTTTCTTGTGTGTGAATATTAATGACTGAGATTTTTGAGCATACTATTTATGATTTTCTTAGGGAGCGAGGAGGCTCAGCAACTAA
>CAZOWB010000165.1:0-3527 GCA_964583315.1 uncultured Candidatus Bathyarchaeia archaeon
ACGGCATAGGCGTATACGGCGCTGAAATAAAGGTCGGCGGCTTCAGCGGATACCTTTGTGAATTAATCACATTATATTACGGCTCCTTCCTAGATGTTTTGAGGGCATCTTCAAAATGGCATAGGGGAGAGGTCATAGACATCGAAGGATATTACCGCAAAGCGGAGGATGCCAAGAAAATCTTCCAAAATGAACCCCTAATAGTTATTGATCCAGTTGACAAAGGACGGAATGTAGCTTCAGCGGTTAGAGTTAACAGACTAAGCGAATTCATCATGGCTTCTAGGCTCTTCCTTAAAAAGCCGAATATAAAGTTCTTTTATCCGGAGGAAATTAAAACCTACCCGCCTAGAGATCTTTCACGCGTTATAGCCTCTAGGGGATCAGACATCATATTCATCAAGACGGAGGCAATAAGGGCGGTTCCAGACATACTTTGGGGTCAACTATTCAAATCCCAGAGGGCGCTTACCAATTTAATCAAGCAGTTCAACTTCGAAATTATACGTAGTGAAGTTTGGAGTGACGAGAAGAGCGTAAACATATTCCTGTTTGAATTAAATTCTCGCTTTCTCCCAAACATTGAGAAGCATGTTGGACCGCCAATTGAAAAAGCAGTCGACTGCGAGAGGTTCCTAGAGAAGCATCTAGGCTCCGAAGATACTTTATCTGGCCCCAAAATTGAGGATAATAGATTGATTGTTTATAGGCGGAGGCGATACACTGACGTTGTTGATCTTCTAAGGGAGAAACTTAAAGATGGAGGGAGAAAATTGGGTGTTGCAAGCCTAGTCTCCCAAGCCTTTACGAACTCGTTGGAGATCCTAGTGAATGAAGAAATCAAAGAGCTCTATTCCATAAACCGTGAGTTCGCATCGTTCCTAACAGAGTATCTTAGAGGCAGGCCTTCCTGGCTATTCTAAGTTACGTTCATTTCAATCAACTTAGCTCATTATCGGATTATCGGAGATTTAATGATGAAGCCCGTTATCCCCCTAAGTGGGCTTAAAGACGAAAAATACAAGCAGATTATATGCTATCCCAAATACACCTCAGAGGAGTTCAAAAAGCGAATTAATGACATGAGAAAACTAGGTGTTAAAGCAGTATGCTTTAAGGGAAATAAAGTCATTATGAATGTTCCAGTTCTGGGTAAAGGTTACGTGGGCATAGTTCTGCTAGCAGTTCTTAAGGATGGGAGAAAAGCAGCTTTGAAGATCTGTAGAACAGATGTCGAAAAGGAGAGAATAATTCATGAAGCTAGAATGCTTCAGATAGCCAATAGCGTTAATGTCGGTCCGAGACTACTTGGCTATACAGATAATCTTCTAATAATGGAATATATCGAGGGAGATTTACTTCCGGAATGGGTTAGGAAGCTGAAAAAAGAGGATGCCCCTAGACTTCACAGCGTACTGAGGGACATTCTTGAGCAGTGCTGGAGGCTTGATTCAGTGGGCTTGGATCATGGGGAGCTAAGTCGGGCGGATAAACACATAATTATAGACAACGAGGATAAGGCTCACATAATAGATTTTGAGGAAGCCAGTGACAGGAGGCGAACCGCTAACGTGACGTCTATAACTCAATACCTTTTTATCAGAGGAGAAACAGCGAATCTAGTAACCCAAAGAACGGGACAAGTGAACGTGGATAAGCTCATTCAGACCTTAAAAGCCTATAAAGCAGATCACTCGAGAAAAAATTTTGAACTTATCCTAGAGGCTTTGAACTTAGAATCGCCCTCCAAATCGAATTTCAACAGACACTAAAAAGAGAATAATTGGCATAATACCTCAAAAATAGGTTAAATCAAATAAAAAATTCGCGGGGCAGGAGCTGCGTGATCACCACTCTTCTTCCTCTTCCCAGTCCTCTTCCTCCCAGTCTTCCTCCCATTCCTCTTCCCAGTCTTCTTCCCATTCTTCCTCCTCTTCCTCTGGCAGGAGATTTCTCTTCGGCATGGGAGCTCACCATATAATGATTGCATTATTGAAGGCCAAATAAATTTTACCGGAAGATGAAGAGAGTTTAAAAAGGTTTCCGCATGATGCTTAGTTTACTCTGAAACTATTTTAGAATTTTTCCGGTCTCCATATACCATAGGTATAGGTCTAATTCCCCTAATTTGAGGTTTGTTCTTTCAGCTAGCTCGCTAAGTATTCTCTCTATTTCCAGGTATCTGCGCTTCGTTAAAGTCTTATTCTTAGGCTTTTGGATTAGCCCATACCTTGATAGGATGTTGATTACGTGAAAATCTATGACGGCTAGGTTCATGAAGCCAATATTTCTAAGGAAATGGCTGGCTTCTTTATAGCCTAATCCCTTAATGTTTCGCGCCAGCCACTCCCTTAAAGACCTCTCGTTTATAGGGGACTCTAAAACACTCTCTAAGACGCTGATCATCTTTCTTGCTTCAGTAATATATTTTGCTCTTGAAGAAGGATAACGGTGACCTAAAACCCTAAGCTTTTCAGCTAAATCATTTTCTGGGAGGCTTAGGAATCCATCTCCTATTTCCGCCTGGATTTTCATGCTCTTTTCAGCATTAAAATTTGCTGTTAATATGCAGAAGCAGAGTTCCTTAAATATCTCGGTTATTGGCTTATTTCTGTTTTCTTTGAATTCATTTATTTTAGCGTTAACTAAGTTCTTAACGCGATTATTCTTCTTAAGCTCCTCGATTTCTTCTATTAAATTGTTTATGCTACTTGGCATTTTTTGACCACATTATTAGGGCCTACCTGATTAATTTTTGACCTAATGACAAATTGAACTATCTAATTTATTCTAAAGGGGGTTAAGCTCCGTCAATTTTAGGGGGATCGACCACTAAAGGGCTTATTGGAGGAGGCTTTTAAAGGCTTATGATAAACATTAGGCGCTCAATAAGCTCCTTATATCGGTTCCTTATGGTTACCTCGGTCACCCTCGCTATCTCGGCAATCTCCCTTTGAGTTCGCTTCTCACCAACCAGCACTGAGGCCACGTAGCTCGCCGCCGCAGCTATGCCCGTTGGACCCCTACCGGATGTTAATTTAAGTTCAGTTGCCACATTAAGTATTTTATTTGCAATCTCCTCAACTTTCCCTTGCATCGTCAGCTGATTTGAAAATTTGGATATGTAGTGACTTGCTTTAAGGGGCGGTATGGAGAGATTTAGCTCCTTAACAAGAAATCGGTAGCTTCTGCCCACTTCTCTCTTGCTTATATTAGCGGCGCTTGCTATTTCATCTAATGTTCTTGGGAGACCGCATTGCCTACATGCTATATAGACGGCGGCCGCGCTTATCCCCTGTATTGATCTTCCACGTATTAATTTTTCCTTAACAGCCTTCCTATAAATCACTGAGCTTGTTTCAAGTATGCTTTTAGGCAGGGAAAGGTTGCTGGCTATTTTCGTGATTTCCGAGAGGGCGTACGCGAGGTTTCTTTCTATGGCATCTGAAACTCTTATTCGCCTCTGCCATTTTCTAAGCCTATACATTTGCGCCTTTTGGCCGGCATTAAACTTTTTGCCGAAGATA
>CAZOWB010000166.1:0-3518 GCA_964583315.1 uncultured Candidatus Bathyarchaeia archaeon
GAACTTCAGCCCCTTCTTCTGGGCGATGGGCTGTAGTCACAAAATCACCTCTTACGGAAATCTATCTTGATAGTCAAGTTGGCGGCTTTTTTGGAGCTTATCTCAAACATGCAGGATATGACCTTGTGTTGATTAAAGGAAAAGCAGCTTCCCCTGTTTACATTTATATCGACAAGGAGCATGTTGAGATAGTTGATGCTAGTAATTTATGGGGTAAAGGTTGTTTTGAAACCGAGAAAATATTAAAGGAAAAATACGGAAAAGGCGTATCTGTTGGCTCTATTGGCCCAGCTGGAGAAAAAATGGTAAAATTTGCAACAATTACTTTTGATCGCGGTAGGCAGACTGGCCGTGGTGGAACTGGAGCAGTGTGGGGGTCTAAAAATCTAAAAGCTATAATTGTAAGAAATAATAAAACTGAGATCGAGTACGCCTATCCGGAGAAGTTCAAGGAAGCAGTGAAAAAGGCAATAAACAAAATCAATTCGCATCCATTTATTCCTATTAGAAAGCTATATGGAACACCGGTATGGGTTGATAGAGTAAGCTCAGCAGGACTACTACCAACAAGAAACTTCCAAAACGGTTCCTTTGAGAATGTGGATAAAATATGTGCTACAACAATGAGACTTGAAATTGTTGAACACGATATGGCTTGTTTCGGATGTCCAGTACCATGCTGGAAATATTCAAAAGTAAAAGATGGTAAATACGCTGGTACAGAAGTTATTGGCCCTGAGTACGAGACTATCGCTTTAATGGGGTCAAATTGCGGTATTAGCTCCATCAAGGCAATCGCATATGCGAACGCTCTCGCAGACGATTTAGGACTCGACACCATTTCAACAGGAGCTGTAATCGCATGGACTATGGAATGTTTTGAAAAGGGAATCATAGGGAAGGCTGATACAGGAAATATTGAATTAACCTTTGGAAATGAAGAAGCTTTGATAGAAATGATCAAAAAGATAGCATATAGAGAAGGATTAGGTGATATCCTAGCAGAGGGTGTATGGAGAGCTTCAAAAAGAATTGGTAAGGGTTCTGAAAAATTTGCCCCACACGTGAAAGGGATGGAAATACCCGGTTATGATCCTAGAGGCTCATTTGGAATGGCTCTTGCCTATGCCACTTCAGATAGAGGAGCATGCCATCAAAGGGCGTGGACAGTTAAAATGGAAACTTATGGAATGCTTGGAACAAGGTTTTCCTATGAAAGTAGAGCTAAAATAGTTAAGGAAATTCAAGATGAAAGAGCAGTGTGCTTTTCACTAGTACTATGCGATTTCATGCCACTTGACCCACCAGACTTCATTGAAATGCTAAACGCAGCCACGGGATTCGACTATACAATAGATGAATATTTGAAAGTGGGAGAAAGAATTTGGAATTTAGCTAGGGCATTCAGCATAAGAGAGAAGGGAATAAGTAGGAAGGATGATTACTTGCCGCCGCGTTTTTATGAGGAAACTCTTCCCTCAACTGGGTACTACATTAACAAAGAAGAATTTAACAAAATGCTTGACGAGTATTATAAATTGAGAGGATGGGATGAAAACGGAGTACCAACCAAAGAAAAACTCAAAGAACTACAACTAGACAATCTCATAAGCATCATTTAATTGTAGACAAAGCCTTTATCTTATTTAGAGTAGTGACGTAAGTTGACGGTGATTCTGCCAAGCTAAATAACTGTTTAGTATAATGTGATGTCCTTACACGGTGGTCGTAATAAAAATCCCTAGTAACTTCAGCTTACCAGTAAATAGTAAATCGGAAAACAACTTTAAAAACCAAAGTAAACGGTTTGTTGCAACCAGTTTTCATATATGCTCATAGGTTAAAGAGCTCACTTAGTATAATGAATGTTTAGCTTTCAAGGTTTAAGGTAATAGTTTCAGTTTCGAGGTGAAATAAATGCGAATGACAAAAGTTGTTGAAAATCTCTACTACATTGAGGGAAGGGGGTTCGATTCTAATATCTATGTAATGGTTAGCGAGCGAGGAAAGGCTATGCTGGTCGATTGTGGAACTGGTCTCTATTTTAATCACCTTTTAAGTTATCTTAGCAAGTTAAATATCGATCTAAAAGATGTTGAGAGTGTTATTTTAACGCATATGCACTTTGATCATTCTGGCGGTGTCATCAAACTTTTAGAAAAAAAGGCTACTGATATTTTAGCTCATAAAATTGACGCTAAATATTTAGAGGAAGGTAACGATGAATATGTGTTTGCATGGGGGTTTGGCGCAAAACTGAAACCAATTAAAATCTCCACCTACCTAGAGGAGGGCGATCACATAAGTTTTAACGACTTCACTTTTAGGATCCTTCATACACCTGGTCACACAAGGGGAAGTATATGTCTCTATGATGAAGATAAAAAGATTCTCATTTCTGGCGATACAGTTTTTGCTGGAGGTGGGGTTGGTAGATTTGACTTGCCAGGAGGTAGTTTAAGGGATTTAATAAATAGCTTGGAGAGATTATCTAAAATGAAGGTAGATAAGCTTTTACCGGGCCATGGGGAAATAGTTATGGAGGATGGGAGCCTACATATTAAGTTAGCATTAGACTGGATAAAATATTAGCGAAATTTCGCTATGTTGGGTTTATTTTTTCACTTCCTTGAGTTTTTCATTTATTTCTTTCAATCTTTCTTCATATTTTCTTTTCATTTGTCTATATGCTGATTCTGAAATTTTTCCAGACTTAAATTGCTCATCCAATCTAGTTAACAACTCCTTTACTGCTAGTTGCTCGCTCTTCAAATCTGTAAGGATCACCTCTTCTTTTATTAGGGATTTTACAGTTTTAGTTTTTACAGGTGTTACTTGGGGTGTAACAACACTTGGCCCCCGTGTCTCATAATATTTTAATTTTTCTTCCAGTTCTTTTATCCTTTGTTGAAGATGCAAGATTTTCTGTTCATATTCTCTGCGTAGAGCATTAACAATCTCAACATTATCTTCCGAAATTTCAATCTCAGGTATTACTAAATCCAGAGGTTTCTCAGTGACTACAATAGTTTCCTTCTCTCCCTCTTTCTCAAACAACTTTATTAGTGATATTGCAAATATCGGAAAAGATACCACAGCTGTAATCCAGAGAATTTTCTCCATCTCTGGCGTTATGAATGGCAAAAGCCCTATATAATGATTTATTGAAGCAAATAGAAAATACATTAGCCATGAAATTGAAACCACTTTTTTCAACTTATTTCCCACCCTCTATATAACATTAAACTTAACTTATATGTTAATTCTTATTTTTCTTCCGTAAAACCTGTGTAAGAGCCACAGTAAGGACAATACGTATAAGGACCGCTAAGACGGCTTTGACAAAATGGGCAAATATAAGCGTGCATTGCATATTTTGGTCTTGTCTCAACTGTTTTCCTGATTAATTCAAACTCTGCAAATGTACTTTCTTCCCTCTTACGTTTCTTCATCACAGCAATCACGATAATAAGCAAAATTAAAACAGAGAGAGCCAGAGTCAAATCGAGGTACGTAAT
>CAZOWB010000167.1:0-3509 GCA_964583315.1 uncultured Candidatus Bathyarchaeia archaeon
TTTCGTCATCATAGCTAACTCATCTAGGTTGATGGAATTGAGTAGTATAGCTACATATGTTGGATTCTGGAATTGTATAACTTTTTAAGAAGACCATGTTATTATTTATAAATATTTGGAGGTAATGGAAAATGGCGTTTAAAGTGGTTTTCCTTGCCCATGCTCCTGACGCCGACGCTGAGAAACATAAGTGCATAATTGATACCGGCAAGTATAAGCTGTTCGTGGTGGTTGTTAAAAATCAAGACCAGGCGGTTGAGGTATGCAGAAAACTCGTCGAAGATGAAGGAATCCACTCAGTTCTACTCTGTCCAGGATTCACCCACAGAGACGTCGCGGAGATAGCGGAAGCAGTCGGGGAGAATGTCGGCGTTTTCGTAGCGAGGGGGGATGGTCCAAGCCACAGGGCTTCAATTGAAGTAATGCGGAGAGAAGGATGGTTTTCAAAGAGATTTGTTAAGTAGATGGAGAAGAAGCTTGGAAGATGTGACACGATGAGCAGTGGGAAGAAGAGATTTCAGCTTTTTTGGCATATTATGCTGACGAGTATGTTCTTAATAATGTTGTTTCGTACGGCGTCGTTTGGTTTATCATCGCATTTCGCGAGGGAAAGTCGTTCGTAAAGAAGCTGATATGAGAGGGAAAGATAGGAAATACTATAATAAGGATATGAACGCCGTAAAGTGTTATGAGCTTATGGTTACTGGAGAACTCATTTATTAGAGAGTTAAACATGAAGATTGCGAGTAAGCTTTAAACAATACTAACCGCTATTAGATATGCGGCTAAAGCCCAAATGTTAAAGATAAAACCGCCGCTATTATCTATAATCTATCATGTTGATCAAAAACTTAACATCTCTGAGGGAATCAGCGGAAAAGTTGATGAAAATATTATCCAATTTCAGTTTAGCTTGGGAAATGCTTTCTGAGCATCTAGGCGGAAGGAAAAGCTATACGATACTGCCGAGCGGTGAAGGAGATGTAGACATAGTGATCCTAGATTTAAGAGGTAGAAAACCGATTATAGGATACGAAGTGAAAGAGCCGTTGAAGTCATCCACTCTTATGGGATACCAAAAGCGGGGCTTGTAAGTGCAGGTGCCAAACCTCCAAGCATTAAAGGCTCGTATATAGAGTTCGGTTCAGAAGAGTTAATTGACATAGCTGAGCGGATTCAATCTAAATCTTTTACAGCTGCTAAGGCTTACCAGAAGCAACGATAATAATTTGAGGAAAGTTTCAAATAGTCGTTTATGGTAACTAAAATTCTGTAAAATCTTCTTGAGGGAAACTTTTAATGTGGGATCGAGAAACAGGTTCGTCATTATCTGCTTTTTTAAAGAAGAAAAAAGAAGTAATTTTGATCGCAATTTTGCTCATTATACTCTTCTTATTAGCCGGTTACTCATATTACTCTAGGGTCACCACTATTATTCCTCCAGTGGCGGTGGAAAGAAATTTTGTGGGCATCATAAGGATTGAGGGCTATATTGAGGAGTCTAGCGTTGTAAACCGCTATGTTGACGTCATAAATCAGGCGCTAATGAACGAAAGCATTAAGGCTGTTGTTCTAATTATCGATTCGGGAGGGGGATATGCAGATTACGTCGAGCAGATATATTTGGATCTCCTAGTGCTGAAAGAAAAGAAGCCCTTAGTTGCATCCGTGGTTGCAGCTCTCTCAGGAGGATATTATATTGCTGTAGCAGCCGACTACATTTATGTTCATCCAACATCCATGGTGGGAAATGTTGGCGTAAAAGCCTCCATGCCCCCGATATTGATTCCCTCTGAGCAATTCATAGAGACAGGGGTCTACAAGTGGACAGGATTCTCAATCTTAGAATTCCCATTCACCCTAGATAAAGCGCTGGAAAACTTTGTTTCTGCAGTTGAAAATGGTAGAGGGGACAGATTGAAGATTTCGCGGATAGAGCTGAAAAAAGCATCAATCTATCTTGGAAGCGAAGCCGTAGATTTGGGGTTGGCTGACGAGATAGGCTCAATGCAGAAGGCTATAGAAACAGCTGCAGAAAAAGCTAACTTGACAAGATATGATGTTGTTGAAATCAGACCGAGGGTGGAGCAGTCTTCTTCCTCCTTGCAGAGTGAAATCTCAAATTATACGTCAGGCGGATCTAATGGCCTAACTATAGATATGCTGAACACTCTTCATCCTCCACCGGCTATACACTACATTTACCTGCCCTCAGATGCACTTAGAACAATGTCCCAATCTATGCCTCCCATTCAGTCTAGCATTAATATTTCTGCGCCGGCTGGAAGAGGGACAGTTATAGTGGATGCTTCGCATGGAAATCAGATTTCATGGTGGGTTCTAGATTCTTTAATAGTGGAGTTGGCGAAGAGAAATGTAACTGTGAGCTTTTTATCCTCTTGGATTGATGTCGAATCCAAGCTGGATAATGCTTCAGCCCTCATAGTGGCCTCTCCAACATTCACCTACTCAGCCAGCGAGATAGAGCGAATCGAAAAGTTTCTGGATAGGGGAGGGATGCTCCTGCTCTTCTTTGATCCATCCTGGGAGTTCATAGGGCTTTCAGGTCTTCAATCTGAGATAATAGCGCCGATAAACTCGCTCTCCACAAGGTTTGGGCTCTCGTTCGCTAAGGGATACCTCTACAACGAAGAGGAATACTTCGGTATATACAGAAACATTTATGTTAGGAACTTTAGGGATAACCCGTTGACGCAGAACCTAAGTTCCCTAGTCATGTTCACTGCAACCCACATATATTCGGTGGATAATGGCGTAGCATGGACGCCCAGTGGAACATTTTCCTCAATGTCCGAGAAAACCAGTAAATATGCGGTTATAGCTTCAGTGAAGAGGGGAAACGGAACCGTGATAGCCATCGGAGACCTAACCTTCCTTATGGAGCCATACTGCCACCTTGAAGACAACTATAAACTCATAGCTAACTTGGCTTCTTTAATCGCGAAAGTGGAGGTTAAGGCCCCGGAGGTAGAGAAGGAAGAGGCGGCCGGGGAAATCGCTAGGCCTGATCTCCCCGTTGGAACAAGAAAAGTCTTCAGGGATGAGGTTGACGGTGAAGTATCTAATTTCACGTGGATCAAAGTAAGCGAGAGGGAAATAGTAATTGAAAGGGTAAACCAAACAACCCACTACTACCTAAATGAGGAGGGCGCTCTAGAAAGGTGGACCTCAAATGGAAAGGAATGCGTTTACGAGCAACCCATACCTGAACCACCATACCCACTAACCAAAGGGAAGAGATGGATACATGAGACCAACTACACCCTAACGTGGGAGGGCATCGAATATCCCGGGAGGTTATCTGAGGAAAACCTAGTAGAGAAATTTGAAAATGTTACAGCTGGAGATGGAAACACCTACTTCTGCGCCAGGGTCAAGTATAAGCGCGAAGATGTAATCTACGCTTATGGAGTGGAGATGAAGATGACCATGGAGGGATACTACTGGATCTCCTCTGAGGCTGGCACAGTTAAACAGGAATTCACAAT
>CAZOWB010000168.1:0-3449 GCA_964583315.1 uncultured Candidatus Bathyarchaeia archaeon
CTGGGCTACGGATAAGCGAGTTTCTAATGCTATCACGTGGAGATATTGATCTTGAAAATAAAACTATGCGAGTATTCAACGTGAAAACTGATCAGGTAGATATTGTTCCACTGCTTAAAGAAGCTGTGGAAGTATTGAAGCATAGACGTATCGAGGAGCTTAACAAGTTTGAGAGAACAACTTATGACAAATTCATCAAGAAGGCAGCCCTAAAAGCAGGTTTAAAGAAGAGAGTAACCATCCACACGTTAAGACATACATTTGTAACCATGATCTTAAAGAAAACTAAGGATCCCCTACTGACAAAACAATTGGCTAGACATGCAAGCCTTCACACTACCTCACGATATCTCCACCAAGAAGTTGAAGACGCTAAAAAGAAACTTGAAAGCTTGAATCTAACCTGATCTGAAACTGTATTTTTCCCTCCCTCCCCTCAAAAAAATCCACACTTCGAAGGAAGTGTTGACAATAATTTCCAGGACACACACAGAGTTAACATAAACCATAATAAGGCAACTACATAATGCTGCGCAAATATCCATGCCCCTCCAAGCGGGAAAACACCCACGCCATGATTCCCATGAACATGCGAAACATAACGCAACATATCTCGCTTCAAATTAGTACTTATATTTCATAATCGATACTCGATTTCATCTTTTCCTTCTCTTGAAGGCTTCACATAGAATCTCCCTTACCTTTCTCTATCTAGTATAAACTGGTATGTTGGTGTAGACGAAGCATATTGCTCCTTCCTCTATGCTATATCCTCCTTCAACTGTAAGCTCATTCACTATCACTTTTTCTATTTGTTGGAGGAAAAGTGATGGTTAAGCCATTCACTGACAAAATGGTGGAACTGCTATTGAAAGTATATGGAAATCATGGTAAGTTGCGGGTGAGAAGCTTAAGGAATCTTGGAATCTCAACAGTTGCAGCTCTCGAGAGAAGGAAGCTACTAACGAAAATGTATGATCGTGGAGGCCGCTACTGGATTCTAAGCCTAACTGAGAGAGGAGAAAGGTTGGCGAGAAAATTGGAGAGGTGATGATATGCCTGGGCCGCTCTTCAAAGTTAAAAGTAAGAAGGATTTTATTAGGAAGCTTAGAAGAAATTATGGTTACTCTGCAAGTGAAGCTAGAATAGTTGTCGATGCATGCTATGAGGGGCCAGGCTACTACTATCATCGTGGCGGAGATTATTTCGTCAGATACAGTGGTAGCCGAGATCTAGCTAGAGGCGGTAAGGTTGGTAGAGGTCGATACAAGCATACATTTGATCCGATAGTTGAAGTTGCTAAGAGGCTTGCAGAAGAAACAGTTAGAACTGCTGAAGCTATTTCACGGAGAGTTGAGGAGCAAATCCATAAGCCTGTTAAGCCTGAAGTGCTGGTTAAGGCTGCTTTTCCAAGGAGGCCTAGAATTCAACGTGAAGTTAAACGCCTAGCCGATTATGTTTGGGAGGAACTCAGCCCAACAGTTAAACGCGAAGGAAAATGGACATACATCATGGTTTTAAACATCATAAAAATGCTCCACGACTATGCGAAAGAGCAGGGAATAGACATTCAACAAATAGATCTAATCCACAAGTTCGATTGGATGCAAGGATACTACTATGTTAAGGGAGAAATCCTGAGAAGACTAATGAAGACAGTTGAAGAACAATACGCAGGCCTAACAGACAGGGATGTTGAAATGATGATCGAAGCATGGTATCAAGACATGCTCGAAAGGGAGAGGCAAGGCTACTACAAGCAATATGAAGAATACATCCCAGACATGCCAGAACCCATCTAACCCCCTTCTATTTATTGGGGTTTGGTGTGAGCAAGCCTACCGTTATTCATGGGAGAAAAGTGTATGTTGATGCGCCAGTGTATCTGGGCCGCCAAGTAAGGGATTTCTCACCTAAAGGGTTGAGCAGTGTTCGAGAAGTTAAAGGAATCCTAAGAGAGCTAGAGGAAGACTATAAGCATGGAATATCAAGTAGAACTATTCAAGGCCGAACATACATTTTATTCTTAGCCGTATTGCATACTACACTCATGAGCAAGTCTGAGAAGATTAAGGCGATCAGAGAAATCAACAAATTCAGAAAGAAGCACGGATGGAAACCGTACAAATTAAAACGACCACTACAATAATTCTTATTTTCAACTTCCTTTACTTTCTTTTCCATCAAACTTGCAATGAGAATATTTATCAAATTTAATTTGAGGAAGAATACAATTTTGAGGAAAGGTTAGTAAAATATTCTGTGGAGGAAACATGCAGTGAAGTGGAAGACGCATAGAATGATTGCGAAAGTTATTGGTGATGAATTTAATTTTCCTCCGAAATTGGTGAGGGTTCTATCTAGAGGATCTATTGATCCAGATATTCATCCAGACTACACGTATAGGGTTTATGGTTATAGACGTACGAAAATACGAAAAACTGCTATATCTCATCATAACGTCTCTACATCTCTAATTATGAAGTATATATGGAAAAGTAGGGACGCTTGGTTGAAGGGAGACATGGAGGATGCTCTTTTCAATCTGGGTAGAGCTCTCCATTACGTTCAAGATAAATGTGTAAGTAAAGGCTTCTTGGGACTATTTCATGATAAAATAGAGAAGAATCTTTCAGAAGCATCTCTTCCTAAGTATTCGTTTAGTGATATAAAGAAGGATGCAAAAAGCTCACCACGCTTCATAAAGAATGTTTTAAACTCATTGAGCCCAGAGAAAGACGCATATAAAATCTTGGAAAAAGCTATAACCACCAGCATATTGATCACAGCTTCAACACTGGGGAGCAAGGAGATACCAAAAGAGCTACTGGAAGCCTATAAAAATGCAAAGCAAAAATTCACGAAACGCACCAAGCCAATCTCCATAGGAGTAGGCTTAATCTCATCAATTCTCTTATTCATATATAATCCACCGCTCTTCCCGATAGGTCTTCTTCTAGGATACGTGATTTACTGGTCTGATAGAAACTACCACAACTTGAAAGAAGAAGCAAGATGGTATGGAATACAATAAGTAAGAAATTCAAATTAGAAGTGTAAATTATCTTCTTTTCTATTTGTTGGGAGATATGTATGGATTGGAAGACTATTGGTGTTTTAGGTGCGCTTGGAATAGTGTTCTTTATGCTTTTCGGCTCAGCGCTGTTGAAGCCTTTTGAGTGGGAGGCTACTGATGTTATAGATAAGAGTCAGCCTGGCCAACCGAAATATTATTACATATTGGTGGATTTCACTGTGGATGCTTGGAAGACTGATGATGGAAGGCAGGGCGGCGTTGATCTCAAGGATTATTCGGTTAAGGGTTATGTTACCAGCAGCATTCCTATAGATATTATTCCATCAAGTGGGGAGTTTCAAATAAAAGTTGTAGTGAAGATTGACGGGATAACTAAGCTGGCTAAAAAGTATGATCTTTCTTTGGGCCGCCA
>CAZOWB010000169.1:0-3441 GCA_964583315.1 uncultured Candidatus Bathyarchaeia archaeon
CGATGATTCTTTACGGGTTTGCAAACTCTGGAGTTACTCTTGTAAGAGAACTCCTCATACCCGATGTTATAGATGAAGACGAGTTGAAAACCGGTTTTAGGAGGGAAGGTATTTACCTTGGAATGACCACTTTTATAGACAGGTTTGCATTGGCACTTACAGGGGCTTCAACAACTTTCATTTTCACGATGACGGATTTTACTCCCGGGCTTATTCAACCTCGAGAAGTTATCCTAAACATGAGAATTGCAATTGCAATGGTGGCCATAGTTGCATTGCTCGGGTTTTTAACGTCGATAAAATACTATCCTCTAGGGAGTGAAAGAGTTTCAGAGATTAAAAGAAAATTAGAAGAGCTTCGCGCTAGGGCGCAATTAAATTCTTCGAGAACCAATTTAGAGTATAGTTAATGACTTGCCATTGCCAATCCCAGCGATTAAACGTATGGTCTGCATCTTTTACATAGTATTTTTCTTTGGGATTTCTCGCAGCCTTAAACAGTTTTTCCGCTTGTGAAAGAGGAACTAGCTGATCGTTTGTACCGTGAATTATAAGCAGTGGCCGGGGTGAAATTTTAGCTATGCTTCCAAGGATATCGTGTTTAAATAGATCATCTAGGAAATCTCTTTTAATACGATAGCCTGAAGGCAATTCGATATATTCTCTCGAAAACAGCTCATCAACTTCTATATTGCCAAAGACCTTCTTAATGGCATTCATGAAAATAAGATCTCTGAAATTCGCTGGCGCGCTCCAAGTACAGACCGCCCTAATCCTTTCATCTCGCGAAGCTGTTAAAATAGCGACTATGCCGCCCAGGCTAAGCCCTATAACGCCTATCTTCTCTTTTAAAACTTCGCTCCTAGTGTAAAGCCAGTCTATCGCAGCTTCCAGATCGCTTATCTCCCCCGATACAGTTATGGATTCGAATAATCCTTCGCTCTCACCAGAGCCTCTAAAGTCGAACCTTAAAACGGCGAAACCTTTTCTACAAAATTCGCGTGCCGCGTGTACAAATAATCTGTGTGCTTCAATTCTATTTCCAGTAAACCCGTGGCACATAACTATAACTGGAGCTGGTATATTCTCGGGGATGTGAAAAGTCCCCACTATTCTTTCGCCCTTATTGTAGAAGGATACGAACTCTTCTTTCACACAAATACTTCTAACTGATCATATTGATAAACTTTCCACTATAGGCATGTACTCAGGCAAACCCTGACTTTAGAGTGCTATTTATCCTCTTCTACTACTTCAAGCCCTAAAAGCTTGGCCGCTGCAAATATTTCATCTCTCCAATCGCCTAGAACACTAACCCTGTGCCATCCGAAAGTGTCCCAGTCGTAGTTTTCTAGGATTTTTTCCGCGTTGGTGGCAACTAAAACTTTGTTACGGCAACCGTTTTCATCCCATATTACATCGATGATTTTCCCCGTTCGGATGGAAATTTTTCTCTTCAAGACGCTTATTTTAACCGTTGTAATATCTTCGCCTTTTGGATATTTGACGAAAGGACATGGGCCTAGGCCGTGAGATTCTCCATGACCGACGATTTCATATTTTAACGAAGGCTTGTCACTGCCGTATAATTTGCTAGGAGAACAGCAGTGCATGTAGGTCACCCTGTTATGGCTTAAATCTATTGATTGATTAGACACATAGCCCGGTCTATCTAAGAGGTATCTCACCAGCATTAATGTAACTCCAGAGTCAAGATCTGATTCGGGTGTTGAATTTAAACCTTCATTCCATAATTGGAAGTTTGCTAGACAAGGCCACGCGGGCAGCTTTCCGGCGAGCATCAGGGTTCCGCAATCTACGGCTATCATGTCAGCTCCCGTATCCTTCATTAGCTTCTTCATAGCCAAGTAGAGTCTAGCCGAGTCTACTATAGGCTCTACGAAGAATCGGGTTTTTTCCGCATTTCTCATCCATTTGTCGGCAATTTCCTTAGCCTCGTCAATACTAACACTATCGTAGTATCTTAAAATCTCGTCAGGATCTCTTTTCTCGTATCTTAGTCCGAAAATTTCTCTTAGATTTCTCTGGTATAATTCTTCATCTCTCCGCCAGGAATGAGCCTGATCTACACCGGCTAGATCTATGTAAAAACCAGTGGATTTGGCAATAGATTTTATATGGCTCTCTACGACGTCTTTTATTCTCAATCTCTCAATAGCATGCGAGGCCAAGTCGATGATTTTCTGAAAATCCGGCATAACCTCTCCATCTAGAGTATAAACAATTATTTTCTTTCCTTTCAGAAAAAGTATTCTCCTCATAATGTCAACTGCATGCGCTATATCTTCAAAATCAGACGTGGAAACAGGAAAAACCCTATAACCTTTTTCCTTAATTCTATCAAATATTTTGGTGAATGTATGGTCTCCATAATAAACTAGATTTGCTAAAATTGTGGGGAGATTGAGTTGAATCAGTTCAACTCCTGCATCGACAATCCCAGGATCGCCATAGTGTCCTATCGTGAATATAATTAGTCCATCCGAGTTCTCTGCCTCTTCCTTTATCTCATTTAGCTCTTCAGACTGATACCTAGTTATAACTCCTCCATCGATAAATTCAACGTCTCTAAACATGGCTTGGAGTTTCTCCATTATTTTTGCTTTAAATTGATTATTGTCGAAGCCTAGGAACGGCCATCCAGCCTCCCATTGAGGCTTACTTATAAAAACAACAAGTATTCTAACCATTCTGGTTCAAACCTCCCAGATAAAATATACTTAGCCGATCTTTTAATGTTGTGACCGCTCTGCCACTTACTTCAGCTGTTTCAATTATTATCTAAGATAATCAAGCCTATTAGGAATAATTTTTAGATCTTTGCTGCCATTTTAATTTATGTGATAATTATGGATGTAGCTGGGCGTTTCGGAGCGATTATTAAACTTTTCTTGCAGACCATACTTATAAGAGACAAATATTTCTTTGAAAAATGAATTGAAACTTCTACTCAGCTTCATAACATTAAATAGTTTAATTCTTAAATGCTAGCACTTAAGCCTATTGATTTGCTTTTTAGCCACATAGCTAGCTATGTAGATAGGCCTGTACTTAACCTTGGAAACTCCAAGCCTAGAGTATCCGATTATGAGCTTACCTAATACGCTCTCAAGCTCAACGACATCCAACGAGATTTCCTTTATCGTTTTAACGTGTTCAGGAGCGAATTTATTTTTTATTGTTCCCCAAATTCTTCTCAAAGTTCTCAGTGAGACTTCCCGTTTCGACGTGAACGATTTCTAATACTTCTATTATTCCCTTCCTTCCCCCATTAAGCCCTCCAACCTCTTTTACTAGCTTTAACCCTAGAATATCAGCCTCCTTTACTCCTCCGCTTTTCCCGGACTTTAATCTAACATTTGATAAGGCTAGATATCCTCTGAGTAGTAGCCATTCTAAGATCAACTCTTCAACCCAATT
>CAZOWB010000170.1:0-1560 GCA_964583315.1 uncultured Candidatus Bathyarchaeia archaeon
GAGGCGATAAGGTATCTCATAATTGAGAAGTATGAGAAGCTGATAACCGCTGGCCGCGAGAAGAAGTAAGCTCTTCAAATGGTCCAACATTATAAAACTCCATGGAGCCTATGAGTCGCTTTAACTAGATCGCCTTCAAGAACACATTCGACAATTTCCTTGTACTCATAATTTGCGCCTTCCTTTGATAGGTTTAGAACTAGAGAATAAAAGTTCTGTTGGTAGACCGGGATGATACTCGAGCATCAGATAATGCCATACACTGATTGATTAAAAATGTAGATGCTTCCGCATCTCGGATAAGCCTTGTATGCCAGCAATGAGGAGACCTATTCCGTGACTATCAATCTATAGCTAGGTCATTCTAATCTCAGGTTTTTGTGAGGCTCGAGAAAACCACTGCATCACGATACGTAAATGGACAAGCTTATCAGTTAACTTAGAGAAAATACTTTGCACTGATTTGATAATTCCTGACTTGTGACCTATATTAGGCACCTATAAGATAAACTCAGTTTTCACGGTGGTTTCCACGGTTCTCGTCCTTTTGAGAAAATTCGATAGACTCTCTATACTTCTTCAACATGTTTGCAAATTGGAAAGACCTAGCTAACATGTCTAGAGCGTCGCTTGCGGCTGGAGATGTATCTATGTTATGCGTGTAGTAGTTACGAGCCCGCTTTGCCGCATTCAAAAAATCTACTTCTAAATATTCTGGAAGGATATTTCTTGACTTCAGTTCTTTAAGCTTTTCTTCATAGGACTTACCTCGAATTTGTTCAAGTACGTAAACTATTACTTTTCCGGAGAGTATGGCGACAGACAAATAATGCCTATTTTCATATTCCATAAGTGCATTCTCGAGATGTAGGTGAATACCCGGATCAAGGGCTTTTATCGAATTCAATTCATTCCTAAGCGAATTTAGCTTATCAACTTCATCTGGTGTAAGCTCATAGAGCAAACTCTCTAGAAATGTAATCGCCATTTCACATTCGTGTTTCATTCTCTCTAACAACCGAATAGGAAACTTTCCGGCTTCAGCTTCCTCAATATATGCCAGGGTGGGGGCTTCTGGAACAGCCAACCGAGCAAACCTAGCACGCGCTTCCTCATAACTTCTTATGACTCCTTTAATTCTTTGAAGTATGAAAGGGCCTATAACCACCCTTATTTCTTGCCTTAACAATTCATTCACTGACCTATATATCGATTTAAATTGTGATAAAAGCGCCATAATGTTCGCTCTTCTGCCGGCCATATCACTCATTTTATAGTCCCCTAAAACAAGATTCTCCATTTAACCATATACTTTTTGGTAACGCCCATAAATGCGGTGAAGGCCTTTCATTTAGGTCGCAATATTTCTGCGAATAGGCACTGGCTATAGGGCTATATACACCTGACCAGCCTCCCGCCATCCAGTTCTGTTATCTCCATCTTCTCTGGCCACTACATAACTTAGCCATATATTTCTGTTTTTGGACCACTATGCCTTGGAACTATTGTTACATTTACTTGGATTCTTTGTATTCCTCTCTATCTTCGGAGAAGACGCTT
>CAZOWB010000170.1:1570-3432 GCA_964583315.1 uncultured Candidatus Bathyarchaeia archaeon
GTTTGCTGGGCTTCAACCATATATTCTTCTGCCCAAAAATGTTAGTTATCGAAGAATTTGATAGAATAAAACCCATTTGCATATAGTCTTCATTACCTACTCCTTATATTTAGTGAAGTTGATGCATATTCCATAATTTTACTTAAGAATGAGCGGCCATAATGGCGCGTCGTAGCTATTCTTAACAAAGACTTCAGGGATTCACCGTCTACAATCCCTACTTGGCGCTTTGCTGCTTCTTGCCTTAACTGTTCTGAAACAGACTGATTAGTAACTATAATCGGGTAAACGTTCACGAAGTAGGCATGAAGTTTATCTAAATTCTTTTTGAACCTTTCATATACGATTTTAGCAAAAACTTGTGTCTTTTCTAATTCCCCTTCGGAAAGTGATTTGGCAGTTATATTGAATAGATATACGTCTATTGATTTCTCACGTTTTTCGTCAATAATCAGTAGGTCCAAATCATATTGCGTAACACCGATTTTAGGTGTATCTGCCTTAACGCCCCCTAGCCAAATAGGAGACAGACCCTGGAGAGTCAGCAGATTAACGACAGCCGCTTCCAGTTCCCCACCACCTTTCGTCATTAGATACTCCTGTAAATTCTCTAAGAATTTACCATAAGACTCATCACCCAGTGCGATTTCTAAAAGTTTAAGTATGTCGTTTTTCTCGACTCTATATATTGTTTGCTTAGCCATCGGAGAATTCTTATAGCGTACTATTACGGTAACGTATTCCCAATCTTGCATGCTTTTCAAAGAGGTTTTAAGTTCTCCATTCCTGGTTTCTTCTAATTGCTCATCCATTAGTGGAATTGTTTCACGTTTTGTCGAGCCATCTTCTAAGTGCCAAATCAATCCGAAAACTAAGTACTCCCTTTCTAAGCCCCTTGGTATGCTAACTCTAAGCCCGCCGTTCACATGTTCAAAACGGGGTGCCGGCACCAAAACTTCAAGAAATATTCCTGGGTTATTAAAGGTGATTCCAAAATCTTCTCTAAGGTCCTCTAACCCTTCATAGGGTTCTTGATTCAGTTGCAGTTCAAGTTCTATTTGTTTTTCTGATAACATTTTTCTTATTTTATCAGCTTCTGGACTTTCAATGAAACACTCATAACGTACCTCATTATTCCGTGAAAGCCCACGTTCTGTAAACGCAAAATTTCCTACACCTTCAAGAAGGCGGATTCTAGTTCCGTCAGATAGCTGTAACCAACCTTCTTTCAGAGACTTAAAGAACTCTTCCCTTGACTCTTGCTTGCTAAAATCAGACCAATATTCTATAGCCAACAAATGAGAAGTCCTTACCGACCTCAAAATCTTACTGGGATACTTTTTAAGGTCTTCCTCGATGTGTTTTGGACAGCTACTCTGAAATGAAAACTTAGCAAACGCAGCTTTACAGTCTTCTTCAGTGATAACAGATATTAGAGACACGTGAAGATAAAATGGTACTTCCTCATATCGTTTGAAGAGCTCTGTTAAGCTCAGACCGTCTCTCATCCACAGTTTTTTACAGTCAGAATACATAAAAGTCTTAAATTATTCTAAAAAATCGAAAATCTCTCCAAAAGATGGCTTAAGAACTACTTACCGCTTTTGTTCTCAGTTTCTTCGATTCTCTCCCGTGGCTCTCCGCATTGTGTTCGGTCTGGGTCGGGATGATTTAAATAACTGTTTTTGTTTTTCTCGGAGGTTTATGGTCACGCCGGCTACTCGTGAGGTGAGGGTTTGGATTCCGAAATAGCTCTATATGACTAGTTTGAGGCTTCAGGTCTCCGAGAATTTGGATTGGGAGGATGCGTGCCGGAGGGCGGCAATCCTCCTCGACGAGGGCTCCGAGAAATATGCGAAGCT
>CAZOWB010000171.1:0-3408 GCA_964583315.1 uncultured Candidatus Bathyarchaeia archaeon
CGAGGGGTTTTCTTGCTCTATTAAGGAAATAGAGCGCATTTTATATTTAAATTTTGCACCCCCACTTCGGCGGTGGCTGATCTGCACAAAAACCCCAGTTTCCGCCGAAGCACCCTATATTTGTGGGTGTTAATGTTTTTATGTTTATTTATGATGGGTGTGTGAGGGGGTTTGGGGGGTGCTATTGAAGTTATTGCGTTGATAAGTGCCTTTGTTTTTGAGTTGTTAACGGGCTTTTTCTATCTGATCATTAACGCGGTCGATTACTTCCTTCAGTTTCTCACTTAGCTCGTCGTAATCTTTTAGATATTCCGGTGGGACTGGCGGAATCTTTAGGGTCTCATATTTTCTTGTGAATGTGATTATGTTTTCGGATCTGAGTGATCTGGGATCTCTGTTGAGTTTTATCATGGCGTTTATTATTCTTTTAAATTCGTCTACGTCGTAGAGTATGGCTGTTCCGGGGGCTACGCCGATCACCACATTTACTTCGTTAATCAATTTTGGTTCTGGGCAAACGGAGTCATTGAATCCTTCAATGATCAGATTGTTGTATTCTTGTTTAATCCTCCTATAGCAGCTATGGATGGCTTTGGATCCGAGCTCATTAAAGAGATTTGCCCATTCACCTAAACTATTTATGGGAATGATCTCGTCTACGTTCGCTCTTAATTCTCTAAGGTAGTCTTGATCGAGCATAACTAGGTTTGCATCAATGTTTCTCTCATTTACTAGGAGGATTCTTTTCTCCCTTTCATTCTCGGATACTAGATATCTCTCCGTGATTAAATGTCGATATAAATCGCTCTCAAAAAGGAACATTTGACGTGTAAGATTTTGTTCCAGAAAGGCTTCAGTATTTAAGGGAGCTAATAATGCGTCCACTGGATTAAGAAGCTCATAGGGTAATGGGCATCCTGAAGCCTCCTTAAGCTTAATTATGTCCTCGCAGAATAGGCTACGCATAGCCTTACACTTTAGGAAGGCTTCATATTGATACCACATGTTGTGGCCGGAGCGGGGCTTAAAAACCGCTACATCTAATCCCTTATTCACTAGGCCTCTAGCTAGCGCCGTCGCTAAGATGGTTTTTCCCGAGGATTCTGGGAAAAGCCCGAAGATGAAGATTGACGGCAACCTGGCTCCCCGCCCAAGTATTTGAAAATGATCAGACAAAAATAAAATTTATTTTTTGTTTAGGGATCTCCGTGCTAGAGAGCGATCACCGCTAAAAGTAACAAATAAAAGTGGAGTAATTGTTCCTGACACTTTATTATTGGCTCGTTCGTTCTAGGATGAGGAAAATCGGTATTGAGAGGCCGGATATGAAAGCGGCGGCGAGATACATTATTCTAAAGTTGGAGAAAGATAAAATGCTGGCTAGGAGATAGTTTCCTACAAGATTCCCCATGTTCATAAATATCGTATATAGGCTTAATGCAAACCCCTCCTCCTCTTTCATAACCTCTGAGAGATAAGCTGTGCTTACAATGTATAGTCCACCGAAGGTTAAACCGTGAAGAAGCCGCATTATTATCACTGGGCTGGAGAAGAAGCTTGTTAACAGAAAACGTATAGGATAAGCAGCTAAGCAGACTAAAATTACTTTCCTACAGTCAATCTCATCGGAAATCGCTCCAAGATATGTCATTGCAAGTATTCGGTTAGAGGGGTGTGATTGAAAAAGTAAAGAAGATACGAATGAGGGCGCCCTCAGCTCCTGCGTCATGAGCAACGGCAGAAAAGTTGTAGTAGGCTATAGACTTTTCAATTATCAAAAGCAAGCGCTCCGCATATTAGAGAAAACAAAAACATTCCTAAAGATCTCAGATTCAATTAAATTTAAAAATAATTTTTTCTTCATTATTTTTTGCGGCGATGAAGTTTCCTCCTCTCTTTACTGACAAGAGTGGATGACGAGGGGGCATACTCCCCGAGCCTATTAACCTTTTAGCCCCTCTTCTTAGAATTAGACTCCTTCTTCTTTTTCGTTCACTAAAAAATCTTCACTCGAAAACTTTCTACATGATTGCAATTTAAGGGAATTCCGCTACTTTACGCATTTTATCCTCATCTATCTCGACGCCTATACCCGGGTTATCCGGAACCTTAATGGTTCCATCCTTATCTACGACTAATGGATCCTTAAGGATCCCCTGCTGGGTCTCAACGGTTAATATTGGCGGATCATATGGGTATTCAATCATCGGACAATTATCAATTGTGGCTACGGCTTGAAGTGTAGCCGCGAACCCTAGTGGGAAGTTGCTGCCCGAGCATACGTGCGGGATCACTGATCTATTAAAGTAATCTGCTATGAACGCAATCTTTCTTATTCCAGTTATTCCTATATCACCTAATATTACATCTGGTTGAAGTATATCATAGGCGCCCCGAAGCAAATACTCTTTAAACTCATATATGTTAGCGGAGTGTTCCCCTCCGGCTATGAATATGTCAACTGATGCCGCTAGCTCACTGAGACCCTCCAGATCCCTTCTGGGAAGCGGTTCCTCTAAGAAATAAACCCCAAGTCTATCGAGTTCCTTAGCCATTTTAAGGGCTGTTCTTCTCGACCAGTACCTATAACCTATCGATTGATTATTTTGGTTAGCGTCCACAAGTATCGTTAGGTCGTCTCCAACAGCATCTTTAACCGCTTTAATAACTTTTAGGTCATCTTCAGGCTTAGGCCTATGAAGCCTAAGCTTAACTGCCTTAAAGCCTACATCCATAATCTGTAAAACCTGCTTAACATGCTCCTCAGGCTTAAGAAGCCTTGATGTGGCGGCATAAGCCATGACGCGATCCCTAAAGGCCCCTAGAATTCTGTAAACTGGTTTACCTAAAGCTTTTCCGACGATATCCCAGAGGGCTATCTCAAGTCCACCGTAGGAGCCCCTTCCGAAGCATGTCTCCCGCCCCCGCATAAGCACACTCCAGAACTTCTCAACGTAGAATGGATCTAAACCTAAGAGAACCGGCAGAACAAGCGGGTTTAGATCGCCTGTGCATGGTCCAAAACCAACAATTTCTTCATCGGTGTAAACCTTATAGAGGGAGAAGCTAAACGATTTTATGGGTTCAACATTCGGCCGCCACGCCGGCTTCCACTCAATTGGGAGAGCAATCGGCTTCTTACTTTGAATAATTTCTATACGTGTTATCCTCATTTTCCCACCCTTTTCAAATAATCATAGTAGCCTAAATTTCAATAAATTTTGAAGCCTTTAAAGTTTAAGCGAAAACAGATATGCCAACTTATACACGTTTGTTTTAGTCTAAAAGGATGCATACGACGATAGGCTATGGTGACTGAAACATCGCCCACAGATTCTAACCGTTAGGTATAAAGAGCAGAGTTTTCCATCCATTTCGTATTTCCTGGAGAGAGGGTAGGTGAAAAAT
>CAZOWB010000172.1:0-3381 GCA_964583315.1 uncultured Candidatus Bathyarchaeia archaeon
TAGTAGGCGTAAATGAAAACATTTGCATCTAAAAACTTCATGTGCCCGCCTCAAGGAGCTTCTTTTCGAATTCTTCCCAATCTCCAATTGCTCCAACGCCTAGATCAATCTTATCGAAATTCTTGGTTAAATCGATCCTTCGCTTCGGAATAATCTTCAAGTATCCCTTCCTCTTCACAACGTACAGTTCACGGCTCTCCCCAACCTCAGATTCACGCCAATCAGCAGGCAGAATAAGCCTCCCCTGAGAATCAATCTTCCTAACCTCTACCCTTTCCTTCAATTTTTTCACCATTTATGCAAGTTTTCCTCCTAAAATATAATTTTTACTCCATAAATTCAATCAATCATCCACCTTAAAATAATACACCATAATGCTCAAAACCAAAGCAACTACTAGCAAATCTAGAGAATTAAAAAGTAACAATAGATGACGTACCTCAAAATTAGAAAAATGTATAAGAGAATATTTCGTCAGTTCATCCAAATAAAAAATTGAATTCTTTTAAAACCTTCTAATTGTCTAAAGCAATCTTAATCTGAATTTTTCGATTATCTTTATAAAGCTGGATGCAATTATGTGGTAATCGAAGAGCCTAAAAATCCCAATAAAGGGAATTGAAAGCCTCATTAAACTTAGGTTTAATTCCTCTACGCTGCCTGCCACTAACTTAGTCGCCGTAAGCCATCCAGCCTAACCAGCAATAATGCGTTTGCAAGAGAAGTGTTAGTTAACTTTTTTCTCAGACGAACATTAGACAAAAATAAATGGGGTTTGTGATTTCGTCTTTTATCTTAGATGAGCACTAATAAAATCCGGGTTTCAGTGCTTTATTAAAGCCGCGAATTCCATGACTCTTCTCATGGGTAGGGCGGGATAGATCTCTACACTCCTGAAGAACTGAAGCATTGGTGAAAAGTATGCAAAGACCGCTTCTTCACTCTCAGCCTCCAGTATGGTGACGCCCTTACCCACTGGAGTTCCGTAGTCTCCAACCAATTTAACTCCTTCTACCGCCCCTCGTCTCTTTGCGAACTCAGCTAGATCCTTTATCCTCTCAGGAATGCAGCTCACGATTGCAACAAATAACAAAAATTTTCCCCGCTTTCATATTGAAGGAGGAAGTATAAAAGTATTATGTGCAAGAGCGCATGATCGCAATTTTCATTTCGCATTACAGAAGCCAAAAATTTAATAAATTCCTCGATTCAATTATAAAAAATTCTGAGAATTCGAACTAAGTTCTATAAATATGTTTCACAATGTTTAATATCTTCCTTTATTATCTTCTTTTAACTGTTCTCCGAAGAGAAGAATGGCGGAAGAAAAACCCAATGATGATTTGATGTCGCATCCGCCCTGGTTCACAGGGGGATTTTCTCAGCTGGGAATAGTAATATAACGTGAACGTGATTCATCATCAATTTAAGAGCATTAAGGTGTATTTGTTTGAGAAAACATAAAAGATGTTACCTGAGAATAGTAGCTGACATCCTATCAATATTGACGTCCAGGAAAAACGTGAGAAAAACACACATAATGTATGGAGCCAACCTAAGCTACACGCTTCTAAACCGATACCTGAATGATATACTAATCGCCAATTTAATCAGTCAAAACCATGAAGGCTATTATAAAATCACCAATAAGGGAATGACTTTTCTAGACATATATGAGTCTTACGTAAAGAAGAAAGAACAGGTTGAAGAAAAAATCGCTGAAATGAAAAGCAAAAGGGGTGAGCTTCAACATTTACTTTCCAGCCAAAGCCCATAAGTATGAGTTCTCACTCTTAAGGGAATTCTATAATCCGAAGAGAAGAAATTATCGTCGAGAACTAGAAATCATAAAGGATATTCTCGAAACAGTCTCGCTACATGAGGGCTCCACAAAAACATTCATAATGTACAGGGCATACCTAAGCTATAAATCACTAATAAAATATATGAACAAACTTTTAAAGACCAAACTACTAAGAGAGGACAATTCAAGATACTACTTAACAGACAAGGGTAAATTTTTTCTTAAACTCTACAAAGAATACCGTAAAACTCTCGAAGAATTAGAAAAAGAATATGAATGCTTAGAAAAAACAAAAAGAAGCCTGAAAAAATTACTTTCAGAAAAGTAAATTCCGCAATTTTTCCAGGAGCTTTATGATGAGCAAATTTCCTCCAAACCCAAAATATCACAAGATTTCATTATCCACCCTTTTTCTTTTACTCAGCATACTATTCCCAATTATTATCCCAGTGAATAGTAGCGAGGAAACAAATTTGATTGTCCGATCTGAAGAGGAGGTCTCCTCAGCCTTCAGAGAAGTTTTAAAAGCTGAGAAATCTGGAGCAAACGTCTCCCAACTTATTGAGGAATTAAATAAAGCACTAAGTCTCCTATCGGAGATCAAAGCGAACCTTGCGAACGGAAACCGCGAAGAAGCCGCTAAACTAGCGGACAATCTAATCACTATGACAAATAATATCAAAGCTGAAGCTCTCACCCTAAAAAACTCGGCTCAGACACACCACAATAATATAGTCGCCTCTTCCCTAGCGATTTCAGCCATCGGGACTCCTATCTTCATTCTCACCATGATCATTATCTGGCGGCGATTCAAGCGCCATTATGAACATAAAATAACCAGCAAAATGAAAAGCTGAGGTTAACAAATGCTACTCCCCAGAAACTATAAAGTAATTTTCTTTGCGGTAAGCCTAATAGGCAGCTTAGCGCTTGCCTTCCCAGCGTTATCTCTCATTCTCCCCGAGAGAGCTAAAGAAAGATTCTCAGAAATCTACATATTAGGGCCAAATCGAATGGCCGAAGAATACCCCTTCAATATAAAATCTAATGAAACTTACACTATTATTTTGGGCATCGGCAACCACATGGACTCCTCAGCTTACTACGCTGTATATGTTAAAATCCGAAATAGTAGTGAAGGGCTGCCCGCTGTCTCAAAGAATGAGCCTAGCCCCCTGCCAGCCGTATATGAATACCGCACATTCATAGTTAACGAAGGGGTCGTGGAGAAGCCCATAAACTTTTCCTTTAACTTTCAGCTCTCCTCAGAGGGTAAATATTGTATTCTGAAGAGTTTAACAATAAACGGCGTAGTATTCAACCTTAATAAAACTATTCAATGGGATCCTGAAAGGAAAGGCTTTTTAATTAACATGCTTTTTGAACTCTGGATTTACAACTTGAAGATTGGAGATTTCTCTTTTCATAACCGTTTTGTGGGGATATGGCTCAATATGACGGTTTCCATGTAACATTAGATTTTTAAATTAAGTAATTTGGCGGTGTAAAAATTGAATGTTTTAGTAATAATTGCAGCCCTAAACGAAGAAGAGGGGATAGGTCCGACAATAGCGGAG
>CAZOWB010000173.1:0-3361 GCA_964583315.1 uncultured Candidatus Bathyarchaeia archaeon
AGTCTTCTTCTCCATCGCTTCGATAAAACTCTGGATGAACTTACTCATCTAACAGCTCGTAAAATAGAGATTCATAGCCTAAAGATTAAGGGAACTCATAGCGGCGCGTTGCCCCAGTTTGTGATGGCGGCGATTCTAGGATTTATCTTTTTAAGTCTTCTTCTATTGTTAACTGTGAGGTGAAAGAGATGATTCTCCTATTGGCTTTTCTCCTCCCCCTTCTCTCCATTCCTTTGGTGTATCTTGTTGGAAGAGAGTCAAAGAGAAAACCAGCCGGTATAATCGCCATCTTCTCCATAATTGATTTGATTCTTCTATTATGTACAGTGCCAGAAGTTTTATCCAGAGGTAGATATGTGGAGTCGTACTACTGGATGCCTATGCTTGGAGCTCCGCTAACATTATTCGCGGATGGCATAAGCCTCTCATTAGCCGCTATAACTTTACTGTTAATATTCTCCTCCATAATTTTCGCTTCAGATTATATGGAAGACAGCGGGTCGCTTTGGCAGTTCTATCTCCTAATGGCGCTGCTGACCGTCGGATTGGTAGGCGTCTTTATAACTGCCAATCTAATGGTCTTCTACTTCTGCTGGGAGTTTATGCTGGTACCGACATACTTCATAATAGGAGGATGGGGATACCGAGAATCTTACAGAGCCGCATTCAAGTTTTTCATCTTTACACATGCCGGAGCAGTCGCTGTTCTGCTTGGAATAGGAGCCATATATATGCTCACGGGAACATTAGATATGTTCCAGGCAAAGGAGCTGCTTGCAGCGGCTCCTCAAGAATTTTTGAAATGGATCTTTATAGCGTTAACTCTAGGATTCGCCGTTAAGATGGCTATTGTCCCATTACATATGTGGTTGCCTGATGCCCATTCGGAGGCTCCGGCTCCAATGTCCGCTCTTCTAAGCGGCGTTATAATTGAGGCGGGAGCATATGCAATATTAAGAGTCTCTCTTGGAACGGTTTTTCCCTCAATCTCTGACGTCTCAGTAAATGTTCAAATGCTCCATGCATTGTCTATTCTAGGCGTGATATCAGCCTTTTACGGAGCTATGACTGCCCTAGCCGAGGATGACATAAAAAGGATAGTTGCATACTCAAGCATAAGCCACATGGGATACGTCCTCTTCGGATTGTCTCTATATCCATGCGTTGAAGGAACAATAGGAGCTGTTCTTCACTTGGTAAATCACGCTGCAAGCAAGGGACTGCTCTTCCTAAATGCAGGGGCGATAATGAAGCAGACCGGAGTCAGAGACATAAATAGAATGGGGGGATTAGCCTCAAAGATGCCCTTGACAGCCTTCTCCACGGCCGTTTCCTCATTCAGCATAGCGGGAATACCCTCCCTCGCATGCTTCATAAGCGAGTTTTTCATGTTTATGGGAGGCTTTCAAGTCGGCGGCAACAATAGCCTCTATTATGCAACGACAACGTTCATGATAATCGCAACGGTCTTCAGCTTAGCCTACGTTCTCAGATTCTTCTGGAAGATTTTCCTTGAATCTTCAAAGATCCAGGAAGCTCGTGACCCCTCAATTTTAATGTCCACACCAATGATTCTCCTCTCAATCGTCGTGATATTGCTTGGAGTATGGTCCGGCCCAATAATTCATCTCATGAGCTCAGCTGAGATCAGCTGAGGTGGAAAAATGATGGAAATACTTGATGCCTTAATGCCCAGCGCCATCCTCTTCATCTTTGCAATATTTACTGTGCCTGTGCTCCGCTTCATCCATCAATATAAAAGGATGCATTATAGATCTCTCTGCATCCTTTGGATTCTAACAATCTTCGTAATCGTCACCGTTGCTACCGTGCGGGTCCTAACAAAATATTACATATCGATGGAAGAAGATCCCTTCAAACAAATATTTCTAGTAAGCGAAAGCAAGCCTATACTCTCCACTTCATTCTTCATAGACTCAGTCTCAGCCTACATGGTCGTTGTATACTTAACAACCGGATTAATCTCAATGATATACAGCGTCCTATTCGTCGGAGAAAAAAATCATCTCTCTGAAAGATACTTTGCATTGATGCTGATGGTATTAGGAAGCGTTATTGCAGCAACGTTCTCCGGGGATCTCCTCACCCTCTTCATCTTTTGGGAGGCCTCAGCTGCAGGCTCCTGTCTACTCATCATCTACAGGAAGACCCCAGAATCTATAGATGCTTGCCTGAAATATCTCGTCATGATCATAATGGCTTCGGGATTCATCGTTTACGGCCTCTCAATAATATATGGATTAACAGGATCGCTTAACTTCTGGGCTGTAAGGGAGGCATTAATTAGTCTCCCAGATAAGAGTCTCCTAATCATTGCATTTGTATTTGTGGCGTGTGGCTATGCGATAGAGACGGCGATTGTGCCCTTTCACATGTGGCTTCCAGATGCTTATACGGCGGCTACTCCCTCAACTTCAGCCTTTCTATCCGCTATTGTTGATCAAGCAAGCTACTACGTTTTAATGAGGGTTCTCATATACATACTAACGCCGCCTATAATTCTTAACTGGCCTCTGGCATTAGCTATCTTCTCAGCCCTGACAATGACTGTAGGCAACCTATTCGCCTTAGCCCAGACGAACGTGAAACGCATGATCTCCTACGTATGCGTGGCCGATATAGGCTACAATCTTGTTGCCATAACAAGTGTTAAGCCGCTCGGTGTAATGGGAAATCTCTTCTTCTTTTTTGTCGGCGGCATGACAACAGCATTAGCATTCATGGCCGTCGGCATCCTAAATAATCTCGGCATTAAACATCTAGATGATCTTTCCGGTACTGGACGAAGATTGCCCATAACGAGTCTATCTCTAGTAATCGCTGTCTGCTCCTTCTCCGGGATTCCTCCCCTAGCGGGATTTATGAGTAAATACATGGTCTTCACCGCCGCTATAGAGGGAGGAATGGTTTGGTTGGCTGTAATCGGCGTGCTGAATTCGCTGCTTCAAACAGGCTATCTCCTTAGGCTTGTACATTACATGTATGCCAAACCGCTTAAGCGAAGATTCTGTGGGATTAGGGAGGAACCGAAGGTTCTTCTCATTCCCGTCTATATGCTTGTGGCTTTGATAATACTTCTAGGCATATACCCCTCGATCATCCTATTGATGATTCATCCTGCAGCTCAGCAGCTAAATCTACTTTTGCCCTAAAACGAGAGGAACAAAACAATATAAATAATGCTGAGCCCTATTTTTCTCCCGAATCTATATGCTGATCCTGGCTAGGAGGGTTACCAGTTATGTCCAAATCTAAAAGGAGAGATCTTATAGCATTTTATGATCTAAACGACACAATTATAAAGCAGGGATTCTGCACATTATGTGGCGCCTGCGAAGCT
>CAZOWB010000174.1:0-3324 GCA_964583315.1 uncultured Candidatus Bathyarchaeia archaeon
CCCCATACCTATGCTTGCCGCTTTCAGCCCCTACGGTTTTTAATTCCTCATCAACGTACAGCTTTAATTCGTTAAATTTCCTTAGGATATCTCCTCTGGATGCCTTTTTTCTTAAAATTATTTCAGACCCTCTTCCTTCAACTATTAATTCGTCTTTTGGCTTTAGCCCTCTTCTGAATTTGGATGGAATGACTATTCTCCATCGTTCATCAATCCTTACTTTTTCTCCCACTCCCACTCCCCAACCCATAAATGGCAGTTGGGCGTTATTTAAACCTTCTGATCCTCGCTCAGCCAGATGATTATGGCTCTTTAAATTAAATTTATGGGAAGGATGAGTTTGCATTCATTCTCCTTACATGTTTAGATGAGCCTGCGTATCTAGACTATTCAAATGGCTAGGGTAAAGTTGAAAATACGCCTAAAATAATGCTTTATCAGCAGGCTAAAATACATAGACATATATGTTATTAATGAAATGAGCAATTATGTCTTTCAATAGATGAAGTGAACTGGATTTGATGGCCTAAGCGTAAGAACAGCAACTACTGAAATCTTGAAGGAAAAATTTAAATTATGATTGATGAAGGAATGAAGAGTTATGACGAATTTCGTAATTTTAGGTGCACTTGCGAGTCTTATCGCTGGACTCGCTACTGGAGCCGGGGCCCTACCGGTTCTCTTTGTTAAGAAAGTGTCAGATAGATTTCTTGATGTTATGCTTGGTTTTTCAGCTGGGGTTATGCTTGCCGCCACCTCATTTAGCCTAATAATCCCCGCATTGGAGATGGGTGGAATCGTAGTGTCGGTTTTAGGTCTTTCACTGGGCGCAGTCACCATTCATTTTATCGACCGCTCTATTCCTCACCTACATTTGATTTCTGGTTTGGAGGGGCCTCCATCCAAGATTTCTAGGGTCTGGCTTTTTATGATGGCTATGACAATCCATAATTTTCCGGAGGGTATGGCTGTAGGCGTAAGTTTCGGAACTGGAGATGTATCTACCGGGATGATTGTGGCTATAGCGATAGGCCTCCAGAATATGCCTGAGGGCTTAGCCGCAGCCCTACCGTTACTTCGAGAGAAGTATAGTAGGGGGAGAGCTCTTTGGTATGCATCTCTTACGGGGCTTGTGGAGCCAATTGGAGGCTTACTCGGCGTAAGCCTAGTTTCCCTCTCAAGCAGTTTTCTTCCCTGGGGCTTAACCTTCGCCGCCGGAGCAATGCTCTTCATAGTCAGCGATGAAATGATCCCTGAAAGCCACAGAAAAGAGTTTGCGAGAGAAGCAACACTTGGATTAATACTTGGCTTCATAGTAATGATGTTCCTAGACACAATGTTCAAATAAAAATACAAACAAAGAAAAACATCCAATATATCGAAGTCCTCTAAGGATCCCTTCTTCCAGAAAAATTAGGAAAGATAAAATTCTGAAGTTCCAAATCTTGAAATCTAAGAAAGATTTTGAATCGCTGAAATTTTTGTTAACACTCCTTAACCGCCAGTATTAGAGCTGGATTCCTTTTGGCTCCGCTTTCGAGAGAGGGGGTAGATGGAAAAATGCTTTGGAAAATAACTAAAAATTTGAATTAAATTACGCCTAAAATAATGATAAAAAATAGGACAAACCACACCTTATGATTATGCGCCTTCAATAGGCTTATTATGTGCTTATGGCTCTAACTCTATCCACGGATTTTCCAGATGCTTACTAAAGAGGAGGTTCGAAACCCAAAATGTTAAATTTCATTTAAGACTCCACTTATAAATGGAAGGTTGATAAGTAAAGATGGCAGATATTAATTTTCTTTTAGCCCCCTGCGGTCTTTACTGTGGCTGGTGCCCCTATTATATCAGAGGAACCGAGGAATTTAGGTGTCCGGGTTGCTGGAAGAGAAAAGACGAATGCACTATTCGAGACTGCGCCAGAGACAAGAACCTAAAACTATGCACCTACTGCTCCCTCTTCCCCTGTGATAAGCTATCACGCATGTATGCTAGAATGGATGAATTCTTTAGGGAGATAAGGAGGGATTTCCCCGAAGGAATCAAATCTGAAACCCAGCCCTGAAATATACTAATGTACTACTGCGTCAACTCTACGCAAGCCTCACTGTTCCCTCTAGATGCTACTTTAACCTTTCACGTTCTCCATTTCTTCACTTTTTATTGGCCACGATCGCACATGGAGATGGGATTGGAGCTCGGCATAGTTGACCCCATTAGAATAATTCAAATTATAAGTGTGAATCTATTTAGTTGTACAGGCTTCGGCAAATTAGAAATTGTAGAAATATCCGCCCGTCCTCCAAAGGCGATTTTAAGGGTGTATGATTCCCTCGAATGTGAACTGGATTTGGAAGGCGGAAAATCATACGGTCAACTCATCAGAGGGATAATTGCGGGCTTTCTGACGGTTTTCTTCGATAGGAGGATGAAGGCTGAAGAGATAAAATGCATAGCTAAGAGCGACCCCTACTGCGAGTTTACGGTTGGACCTGAATAGGATTTCCTCTTTTCCATTAGCCTCCTTTGGGATTACTTTAAGAAGATTAAAGGATTTTTACCGTGTAAGCTACGTTTAAATATGGCGAAATAAGAAAAAGTGTGTGGAAGTGAACTGAATTTGAGGAAAAGTTTGCTTCTAGGGCTTCTGTTGCTAATATCTTTATCCATATTGCCCATCGGAGTTTTAGCCTCAAACCAAGAGAGACTTCCAGTCATCATCATGTTCAAGGAGAAGCATGACATAGACCTAGTTAGAGCCCTTGGGGGAAAAATTAAAGCCGTCTACAGATTTAAGCCTGCCATTGCGGCCGTTATCCCTGAAAGAGCAATTGAAGCCCTAAGGAGAAATCCAAACGTGAAGTATGTTGTTCCAGATCTCCCGATTGAGCTTGTTGGCCAAGTCTCACCGTGGGGCGTCGAGCGGATAGGCGCCCCAATAGTGCACTCCTCTGGGAATAAGGGGGCAGGAGTGAATGTTGCTGTCCTTGATACGGGGATAGACAAAGATCACCCAGATCTCACCTATGTTTGGGGCTATGACTTCTCCGGAAATAACGACCCTGACCCAGAAGACTATGATGGGCATGGTACACATGTGGCGGGGATAATAGCGGCTCTAGATAATGACATTGGTGTTGTTGGAGTGGCTCCTGAAGTCAACCTATATGTTCTGAAGATATTTACTGATGATGGAAGCGGAAGCTACAGTGACGCTGTGGAAGCGCTTGAATGGTGCATTAACACTTACTATGATGATATTGCAGAAAACGAGATTCAAGTAATCTCTATGAGCTGGGGCTCAAGAGCTGAATATGG
>CAZOWB010000175.1:0-3302 GCA_964583315.1 uncultured Candidatus Bathyarchaeia archaeon
ATTAGCATGGCTTCAATTATTGATAAGAGCGTTGTCTCAGCGCCTGTGGCTGTTCTACCGGAAGTTGTGAAAGCGGCTCCAACTTTTCCTTCGAGTTTGCCATGTATTTTGACGCTCCTATCAATTAGATCTTTTATCTTTGCACTCATACAACCATAATATGTTGGCGACCCAATGATTATTCCATCTGCCTCTAAGAGGTCATCCAGAGCGACATCATCAACCCTTTTAACTATGCAATTAACGCCTTTAACTTTTCTTGCACCTTCAGCGATCAATAAAGCTGCTTTCTCAGTATTTCCAGTTCTAGAATCATAGATTATGAGAACGTTCGCCATGAGCTCACCCTCCGAATTATTTCTATTTAGAGATCTATTAACCTACAGCATATAAATTTACGTACAATCGACAATGCATAGATGAAGTCTAATCAAATAAATTGCATGCATTCATCATAATAAAAATAAATCTTGGTATGTTCAGGCACAATATAAACATTAATATTTATTATTTTAGTCCTAATGATTCGTGAGCGGATTAGTGATGGATAATAATTTTGATCGATTGGATATGGTTTTACATCTTGAGGATGAACCGGATAGGGTTCCATTTTATGATCTTTTTGCGGATCCAGAAGTCGTAGAAGCTATAACTGGAAAAAATCTGCCAGCAACTCCAACTTATGAGCAGATGAAAACGATTGCTAGAGCAGGGCAATGTTCAAAAATTGCTGAGATATTAAATCGTATTTTTGAAATTCAGGTTGAATTTTACTCTAAGCTAGAATATGATTATGTAGTGCTCACATTACCTTCTCCTTTTCCAAGGGAGAATGTAATTTTAGCTGAAGATACTGCGCCTTTACGTCGCCATAAAAGAGCTTGGCAGGACGAGAATAAGGGGGCTATTGAGAGTAAAGAGGACTTTGAAAAATATCCTTGGCCAGACACTAGTGAAATTGACGACATTATCACATTAATGCTTGATATCTTGAAGCGGAATTTACCGGAAAATATGAAGATAATTCCACTTACGCCTGGCGGCGTCCTTGAAAATGTTATGTGGCTTATGGGCGCTGTAAACTTCTTTAAGGCTCTATATAGAGACCCGCTTTTACTTGAGAAAATGTTTCAAAAGATCGGCTCTATAATATCGCATTATTGTGAAGTCTGTTCTGAAGATGAATTAGTCGGCGCCATTTCTATGGGAGATGATATGGGATATAAAACCGGTCCCATGATTAGTCCGAATTTTCTGAGAAAATATGTTTTCCCATGGCATAAAAGATGCGTTAAAAACGTCCATAAGCATGGGAAACCATTCATACTACATAGCTGCGGGAACCTTAAACTTGTCATGAATGATTTAATTGAGTATGTTAAGATAGACGCGAAACACTCCTATGAAGACACGTCTTATCCAGTTGTGGAGTACAAGGAGCTTTATAACGATAAAATAGCAATACTTGGAGGCGTAGATATGGATAAACTTGCCAGAATGCCATCCCTGGAGTTCAGGAGATACGTGATGAATATTTTAAACAGGTGTGCTCCAGGAGGCGGATACGCTTTAGGTTGCGGGAACTCTGTAGCCAACTATGTTAAATTAGAGAATTATTTATTGATGCTTGAGATCGGGAGGAAATATGGAAAATATCCAATAAGAGGAAAGTAAAAGTAGGTAGATGATTATTTATCCTAAATTTTGAGCGTAATATGGTTTTCTCACATATTTGTATGCTTCAGTCGCCGCCACTATGGCTTGCCCAATAGCTGTTCCAATCTGTTTTATTGGATGTACTGTTACATCGCCAGCAGCGTAGATTCCCTCAATGTTGGTTCTTTGTAATGCATCAACAATTATATAACCTCTTTCGTTAACTTTAACCCCTGATTTCTTAGCGAAATCGCTATTTGGTTCCTCGCCAACAAAAATGAAGACTCCATCAATGGCTAGTTCCCACTCTTCATTAGTTTCATTATTATAGAGAACAACCCTCTCAACTCTTGAATTTCCCTTGATCTCTTTAACCTCAGTATTCCACAGTATTTCAATTCCTTTCTCATTAAGCTCTTTAGCATAGATCTCTTCAGCCCTTAACCATTTTCTCCTGTGGACTAGATAGACTTTTGAGGCGAGATCGGCTAAGTATATGGCTGACATTGCTGCAGTGTTTCCACCGCCGACGACTAGAACGTTTAAACCCTTGAATAGGGGTCCGTCGCATAGGGCACAATAGCTCACGCCTCTACCTTCAAATTCTTTCTCGCCGGGGATTCCTAGCTTTTTATGTCTGGAGCCGGATGCAATTATAATAGTTTCAGTAGGATATTCTGCCACATCGGTTTCAACGATTTTGTTTCCATCTTTAAACTTTATTCTAACTACGCTTTCAAATTCATGTATTTCTACATTAAACTTTTTGCATTGATCAACAATTCTTCTTGCAAGCTCGCTACCACTAATTCCGTTGGGAAAACCGGGATAATTTTCTATTCGCGGTATTATGGTGAGCGTGCCTCCAGCCTGCTTTTCATCTAAAATTAGGACTTTAAGTCCGCTTCTGGCGCCATATATGCCAGCAGTTAAGCCAGCTGGACCTGCACCAACTATTATTAAATCCCACTTGTCCATTTACCCTCCTCCAAATGAACTTACTCCTTAGCTTATTTGATAATTTCTTTTTAATTCGTAAAGGCTAATTAGTAGCAGAGCATTGTTATAATATTAATCTTAATGGAAAAAATAAGGCTTGGTGATTAACTTGGAAAACAACAAACGGAAATTTGAATTTCTAGAGCATATGGCAGATGTTTATATAGCTGCTTATGGCGGAAACTTAAATGAAGCATTTGAGAACGCCGCGTTGGCTATGTTTGAAACCATGACTAATACGGCTGATGTTAAGTGCAGATTTGAGGAGGAAGTTGAAGTTGAGGGTGAAGATGAGCAGTCGCTACTTTATAGCTGGCTTGAAGATCTTCTCGTAAGATTTGAGGTTAAAAACATGTTATATTCAAAATTTAAGGTGATAAGCATAAAAAAGAAGGAGGATGGGGGATTCAGGCTTAAAGCCAAAATCTGCGGAGAACCATTTAACCCAGATAAACATAAACAGAAAGTCGGAATAAAAGCAGTAACGTATCATCGTATGGAAATAATAAAAGAGCCGAAAAGAGCAATAGTAAAATTCATACTTGACATATAGATGATTCTTATTTTCCCGTATATTTTAGTATATTAAAAAGACTTTTTACGTTTCCTCAGCACTAAAAATACTAGATAATTATGATGTCTTGGTG
>CAZOWB010000176.1:0-3287 GCA_964583315.1 uncultured Candidatus Bathyarchaeia archaeon
GTAGTATGCCAAGAGTATTCAAATATAGGGGCTATACGCTTGAAGAGCTGCTAGATATGTCCATGGATGATTTCATCCAATTGCTTACTGCACGTGCTCGAAGAAGCCTCAGCCGAGGTCTATCATACCAGCAGAGAAGACTCCTTGAGAAGATTCGTATTGCTAAAGAGAATGGTGGAAAAACTAAGCCAATAAGAACTCATGCAAGAGATATGATAATCCTTCCAGAGATGGTTGGCCTAACAATCTACGTTCATAACGGCAAAGACTTTGTTCCAGTTAAGATAAGGCCGGAAATGATAGGGCACTATCTAGGCGAATTCGCAATAACAAACAAACCAGTTAAGCATGGAACCCCAGGTATAGGCGCGAGCAGAAGCAGCATGTATGTGCCGCTCAAGTAAAACTTCTAACTTTAAAAATTAATTTTTAATTTTAAATTTGATTTTCTCTACATTCTCTGCGGCGCTTCTATACCCAGCAGATTTAATGCATTACGTAGAGTTATCCTCACGCTGTCGACAAGAAGCAATCTTGCATCACTCAATTCTTGGGTTTCCGCTTTAATCACTGGCAGAGCCGCATAGAACGTATTAAATTTATCCGCTAGAGAATTTGCAAAGTCAGCTATGATGTTAGGTTTAAGGTTATCGGCTGCATCTATAAAAATCTCTGGGAAGCGGGATACCATTAGAATTAGTTCACGTTCAATCGGCTCCTTAAGTAATGAGAAATCAGCATCTTCAATGCGCTTAGATGCCTTCCTAAGTATACTGCATGCTCTAGCATGGGAATATTGAATATAGGGTCCACTGTTTCTCTCAAAGTTTATGACTCTATCCCATGTGAACATGACAGGCTTCAGCGGATCCGTTTCTATTAGAGCATATTTAACCGCACCTATACCAACAAGCTCAGATATTTTGCGTTTATCTTCTTCCGCGAGGTTTGCTGATCGCTTTATAACTTCCTCATAGGCTCTTGAGACAGCTTCATCCATAACCTCATCTAGGGTCACATAGCGCCCTCTCCTACCAGAGATTCTTTGACCTGGAAAATTCACAAGATTATAAGCAAAATGTATTAATCTTTTAGCCTCCTCAACGTATCCTAGGGCGCAGAGCGCGAGCTTAAGCTGTAGCTGCGCTAGTCTCTGCTCCATGCCTATAACGTTTATCACCTTATCAGCCCTCTTAAACTTCCTTATGCTATAGGCTATATCCCGCGTCGTGTAAAGCGTTGTTCCATCCGATCTACCCAAGGTTAGTGATGGAATTTCGTAGTTTTCTCTAAGCCCAAAGATTTTCTTAAGTTTAAGATCATTTGCGACGCCCTCAGCATCAAACTCCAGGACTTCACCCTTATGGAAAACATAGGGAGTTCTTTTTAATGCATCTAAATGTTTTGCTACATCCCCATCCCATATGAGATCGCTCTCCCAATCCCAAGAATCAAAGGTTATGTTCGCTCTGCTGAGAGTCTGCTTAAATCCTTCCAGGCATATAGATGAAATCTCACGAATTAGTTTCCTTGCCTCTTCATCACCCATCTCATAATTTCTCATGAGAGCATTTATTTCATCTTCTGGGTTTTCGATCTTCTCAAATTTCTCTAGAAGATTGTTGAATATTTCCGGAAATTTAGATTGGAGTTCAACTGCAACAGCGACCCAATCATCCAACTCCATCTTGATTCTCTGCACTCGATCATGAGTTAGCTCATCTTTCTGGGAGTTTAAGAGAGTCTTAAGCCTCCTAATTTCAAGGAGACAGTTTGTGACCGCATATATTGCTCCCACAAAATGATCGGGTTTTCCAGCTGGTTTAGGTTTACCAAGTAGCTTATACCCGTAAGCAACTATTGCTGATTGACGTCCAACATCATCAATATAATAGTGTCTTGAAACCACGTGGCCTCTGGCTTTTAGTATTCGCGCTAAAGAGTCTCCTAAAAAGGAGTTTCTGGCGGATCCGACATGAATTGGGTGAACTGGATTGACGCTTGTGTGCTCAACTATTATCCTCTCCGGCTTATCAGTCTTAACATAACCGTACTCCACATCTAATTTCCTGGCGGATCTTATTGTTAGGGCGGAAAACTCCGTGAAGTTTGCATAGAAGTTCACGTAACCCTGCCCGGCGGCCTTAATCGAGTTAATAAGTTTGAAGTGCTCTTTCTCGCTTTCTGCTTCAGCTTCAATCTGCTTAGCTAATTCTAGGGGTTTCTTCGATATGGTTTTCGCCGCCTCAAAGCATAAAGATGTTGATAGCTCGCCGAACTGTGGGTTAGGCGGTATATCAAGCGTAACTTTGCGGACTGCTAAATCTGGGGAGATCTTCTCTAGAGCCTTTACTAGTAAGTCTCTACATTGCTTTCTGAACTCTGTAAACGGGCTTACGGAGATTATGTCTTCCTTCAATCTCTTGCACCGCCAACAAATACAGAATAAGAAGGGGCTATTATAAAAGCCTATTATTCCCATCATAATTTATAAACTAAATACCATAATCTTGTTTGTTGTAAAAATGGAGAAAGCGTTCGGTTTCCTCAGACTTATACGCCCAATAAACTGTTTAATGATGGGTTTCGCCGTTATAGTAGGTGCCTTCATAGCAATGCAAGGCTTCACTGCAAACTATAAAATCGTTAAGCTTGCGCTCGGCTTCATAACCGCCTTCACATTAACGGGAGCATCCATGGCGATAAACGACTACCATGATAGAGAAATAGACTATGTGAATGAACCAAATCGGCCTATTCCAAGCGGTGTAATAAAGCCTTTAGAAAGTCTAATTGCGGCTACAATCCTAACATTGATTGGGCTAGTGTCAGCTGCCCTAACAAACTTTCTGTGCCTTTTAATCGCGGTTCTTTCATGGATAATTTCGGTTACCTACTCAACTGTTGGAAAGCGAACCGGACTACCCGGAAACATGCTTGTAAGCACATGCATCTCACTGCCATTCATCTATGGCGGCGCCGCCCTACAAAACTCAATTGAGCCTACCACAATATTTTTCGCGGCTTTAGCATTTCTGGCAAATACAGGTCGGGAAATAACTAAAGGTATAGTCGATGTAGAAGGCGATAAAATCAAAGGAATTAGAACAATAGCAATTTCATATGGTGCCAGAAGAGCAGCCCAAACAGCCTCAGCATTTTTTATACTAGCCGTATTGTTAAGTCCTTTGCCAATAATCTTGGGAATAACACGGATATGGTTTGTGCCGCCGCTTATAATCGCGGACATAGGCTTCATATTCTCATCAATAAGCTTAATGAGAAAA
>CAZOWB010000177.1:0-3285 GCA_964583315.1 uncultured Candidatus Bathyarchaeia archaeon
CTCGGAGTACCGCTCTTCATGAAGAAAGAATTCAACAAAGTACTAGAACCCCCAGGAGGACTAGAACTAGCAGGGATCCTAGCACTAGGGTACCCGACAGAAAAACCAAAACCCAAACCAAGAAAACCACTAGAACAAGTAGCGAAGCAAATATAGAAGCGCCTAATGGCATAATGAGCAATAAAATTCCTGTTTAGCTAGCATTTTACAGCATAATTCCTTGGATATATTGAAGCACATACTAGAAATTAATCTTAACTCATTGCTCTGCAAGTACTTCAAGTACTTAGTGTAATCAACACGTAATTTCTTAATGAGGCGAGGAAAGTCATCTACTGTATTTAAAGGAGACAAATCAAGTAACTTTGCTCTTGTTTTTATTCTCTTATAAACGTAATTTGCCCCAATAAACTCCTTAAGTACGTGATTTTCTTCCGCAGATAAGGAGTGCCCTAAGAAAAATTTGCCAATCACTTGATTTAGTATTACATGATCAATCAACTTAATAGCTACATACTCGCAGAAATGAATTTCGTTCTTTAATGTAAGAAATCCGTATCATTTCCAATTAAGGTGAACCATGTCCATAAGTTTTTCGATAGTATCGTGATCATCAACATAGTACACTTTATATCCTCGAGTCTTTCTCTCATAGTACTTAATTTCCACGTTAATTAAATCAAAGGCTTTCAATAGCTTCGTCACTAATGGTTTCTTTTTAATTCAATATTCTAATGCACTAAGTCTTATGCCGCTTTTTGTCCTTACTAATTTTTAAGTGCCCTTCAGCATAAATGATACCTGAGATAAAATTCATTACCTCAAGACGACTTGAGGTTGCTAGGTAAAGCTCTCTAAAGAAACGATAAGTATCTTAATCATGGTACTCTAATCTAAAAAGATACAATCTCTCACTATTGCGCGGTTTATTTATTCCGACGATGGGATACTTACCTAGAACTTGCCTGGATACCCTAGTTAACCATAAGACTTCGCTTAAGTCTGGCGTATATACCCTAAACATATTGCCGATTGCTATTAACATAGAGATTCCCATCACCTTCCAATAAACCCGCTATGAATGCCGGTGCTCGCGCGTCAGGTACTAGTTTATACACTTTATCACCAACAATTAAGGTACAATATAAAAGGTAATGAGTGAATGTAAATAAACAGATATACAGGTCGTAAGCGGAATATAAGTAAAATAATATATGTGCTCATATTAAGCAAATTAATCGGGGCCCGTCGCCTAGCCAGGACAGGGTGCCGGCCTCCGGAGCCGGTGGTCCCGGGTTCAAATCCCGGCGGGCCCGCCACGCAAATATCCCTTGTATAGATTTTCCTTAATATTCGTTGATGAGAAATGAGCTAACAAACATCTAGTGAAAGGCTGTAGCTTATTAAGTAAAAGAGCATATTCAATATACTAGTCAGCTATTAGTTTAATAGCAAGCGAGGGTTTCTAGGAATCATCAAAAGATCCAGCATTTTGTAGATAAAAGAAATCACCGAAGGCAAATTAAACGAAGAACATTAAAGCCTTTTATCTGCTGTTATATGATGTTGCGGGCTTATCCTTCCAAGCAAATCATTAAGTGTTTGGATGCAACTGCTATGAAAATTATTCCCAAACCAGCTAAAATTGCTCCTACAATTCTTAACGAAAATCCTAAAATATCTTCTATCCTTGGCTGGGCATCAAAAGGAGTCAGTATAATTGGCACGACAAAAATTAATATTCCCAAGTTCCTTACCCATGTTCCCATTATTTTATTAAGCTCTTTCATTTCCTCGAAAAATTCAGGTATTGCTTGGAGCCCTAAACCGATAAAGAAACCACTATCTATGATACTTGTTTAGTAATAGGATCCATTTCTCTCCTATTTTAGTTCCGCAACTTCTTTTTCTTTTGCCATCTTTATTTCACCATCACAAGCCTTGGATAATGAACGCAAATACCTCTAACCGGAACATTACTATTTCTTATGATTTTTACGACAACATTTACATATCTTTTAGCTTTGGTTTTGTTAGAAACTATATCATAGCTTTTAGGATAATTTTGTTCTAGCCATTCTCTAAATTCTTTTCCACTTGCTCTTAAGTTCAGAAACTCAAACCAGTAAAAATTTACGAAGTCTTTTGTTCCCTTAATTAATTCTCCCACATCTACCAAGCCTGGAATTATTGGTGAGATGAAAGCATAGTTTTTGATGCCGTTTTCGTGGAGCACTTTCAAGGCATGAATTCTTTTTTCAGTATTGGGAGAAAAAGGCTCTATTTCACTTTTCACCTTTCCATCAAGACCGTTAATTGTTAAACCAACCTCTATATCTCTAAACTCCTTAAAAATATCGATATCTCTTAAAACTAAGTCTGATTTAGTAAGAATCGTTAACTTAATATTTTTGTTCATGTTTTTCAAGGTATTTCTCGTAAGCATTAATTTTTTCTCGATCGATTGATAGGGATCGCTAAGACTTGACATGTAGACTTTTCCTCGTACATTCTCTTTTTTAACGAGTTCTGGAATGTTCTCTTTAACAACGACCCAACCCCCCCACTTTCCATAGTTATACCATTTACGCATGAATTTTGCGTAACAGTACTTACATGCATGTTGGCATCCGATGTATTGATTTATAACATAATTCGCTCCAGGAATTCTAGTGGGGGTAAAGGCCTTCTTAGTCTTAATCTTGATTATTTTCATTTTCGTCTCCACACCTTTTTCAAACACACCTTATTTTTCTCCCCGTTATTTAAATGCCTACTGTAATAATTGGAACATATATTACAAATAAGCAAAATAAGCATAGAAACAATTCTAAATACACAAACGAATATTAAGAGCGGGACAAGAACATACTATACCGATCCTAGTGGGATTCAGAAGGGATCGCCTATTTAAATGTTTTTATTTGGGTGATCATCGGCTCATCCTTTCCCGCGCCGTCGGTCGGGTTTCATCCGTCATTGCGGGGGCGTGCGGGGGCGTTCACCGCCGACCCCGGGCGACGGCACATCAACACATAGAATAAACCAAAGCAAAATATAAACATAACGTATCAAGGAGAAACATACAAAAACACATACAATCATACAAACCTTGCTACGGCACTGAGTTCAAAACAATTGGATCCTTCAAAAGTACCAGTTCTGCTTAGTACATGATTTCCCTTCAAAAGATGGATGTTGGAACTTTGTTCAGTTATTGAAGAAGTATTTGTCTTCTCTCATTAAAGAGGATTATAATTGAGAGTTGCCATAAGATCGGAAGAG
>CAZOWB010000178.1:0-3277 GCA_964583315.1 uncultured Candidatus Bathyarchaeia archaeon
CGCTAAACCGGGCATAGTTACGTTTGGCGGAAGCCTATTTCTGTTCCCCCATCCAGTCAAAGAGTTGAGGGATGCAGCCCACGAAGTTGGCGCATACATAGTTTATGACGCAGCTCACGTTTTAGGACTTATAGCGGGAGGGATGTTTCAAGACCCACTTAGAGAGGGAGCGGACTTCATAACCTCATCAACCCATAAAACCTTTCCAGGGCCTCAGGGAGGCGTAATATTAGCCGATATGAAGGATGAGCGCATGAAGAAGGCTATAAAAAATGTTCAATTCGCGATTTTCCCATTAAGCACCTCAAACACTCACCTTGGCAGGCTACCGGCAACGGGCATAGCTGCCCTAGAGCTTAAGATTTTCGGTGAAGCATTAGCTAAGCAGACTATTAGAAATGCGCAGGTCGCTGGGCAATATCTATATGAGAATGGATTAAAGGTTTTAGGTGAGCGATACGGCTTCACTATGTCACATCAGCTGGCGGTTGATGTCAGCGATTATGGTGGCGGTAAGAGGGTTGCCGAAGACCTGGAAAGAGCGAACATAATCTTAAATAGAAATCTTCTACCCTACGATGATCAGAATAATCGTGAGAATCCGTCAGGCATAAGGATAGGCTTTCAGGATGTGACTAGAAGAGGATTTAATGAGAGCGACATAAAGTATCTTTGCGATCTAATGCTAGATGTGATAAAGTATAAGCGGAAGCCTGAGGAGGTGAAAGAGGAGGTAATTGCCCTGAGAAAGGAGCATAGTGAAGTTAAGTATGGATTCCAGAGCCTAAGGGAAGCCATAGAATACCTGCGGAGAAGCTTAAGGGGAAATTGATGATTTTTTCAATTCACAATTTTTTAGATCGATCAGATCTTATGATCCTCGAAATTTTATCTGATCGGAGAGCGTGATCAGCCAATACGAAAGCTAGGCAAGCTTCCACAACCGGAACAGCTCTCGGAACAATACATGGGTCATGCCTGCCAGCTATTTCTATATCCTCCTCCCTCATGGTTTCCAAGTTAACCGTTCTCTGTCTTTTGGCTATCGATGGAGTCGGCTTAAATGCTACCCTAACCTTTATTGGCATACCATTGGAGATTCCCCCTAAAATCCCACCAGCATTATTTGTTATAGTTATTATCTTTCCATCTCTGATGGCATACTGGTCGTTGGCTTCTGAACCCCTCATTGATGCTATGCGGAAACCAGCTCCAAATTCAACGCCCTTAACAGCTGGAATGTTGAAGAGCATTTTCGCGATGTCCGAGTCTAAGGAATCAAACACTGGTTCACCTAAACCAGCTGGAACATTTAGCGCTATGCCCTCAACTACGCCGCCTACACTATCTCCTTCACTGGAAGCCCTCAGAATCTCCTCCATCATCCTTTCAGCCACTTCTGGAATGGCGCATCTAACTGGATTTGAGTAAACGTTTCTACGAATGTCCTCGTAGGATACTTCGTTCTTAACGCTTATGTTTCCAATCTGCACTGTGTGCGCTAAGACTTCAACTCCAATTAAGCTGAGAAGCTTCTTGGCGATGGCTCCAACCATAACGTATGCTGCCGTAATCCTCCCAGAGAACCTTCCGCCCCCACGCGGGTCATTATATCCGCCGTACTTAATTTTGGCCGTATAGTCCGCGTGTCCAGGTCGGGGTTTAATCATAACAGTTTCGTAAGGTTTGGATTTAACATCTCTATTTCTAACAATCATGCATATTGGCGCGCCTGTCGTGTAGCCCCTATAGACTCCTGAGACTATTTCAACTTTGTCTTCCTCCCTCCTAGGAGTGCTTATCCTTGTGAAGCCGGGTCTCCTCTTGTTAAGTTCGATCTGGACGTCTTCCTCCTTAAGCGGTAGTCCCGCTGGGCATCCGTCGATTATTGCTCCTATAAGTGAGCCGTGACTTTCACCGAAGCATGTGAAAACTAGGGCTTTACCTATTGAGTTACCGTTCAAGAACTTCTACTCCTAGTGAGCGCATATCCCTAACAAAATTTGGATAAGATTTATTTATACATTCAGCATCGTGAATGATTGTTTCTCCGCTTGCCTTTAGAGCTGCAACCATGCAAGCCATGGCTATCCTATGGTCTCCATGGGGATCTATTTCAGCTCCATGAAGATCTTTTCCACCATAAATGATTAATCTATCGTCTAGGGGTTTTATGTCAGCACCCATCTTAGATAGCTCACTAGACAAGGATTCAATTCTATCAGACTCCTTAAATCTAAGCCTCCTAACTCCTTGAATCACCGATTTTCCGTCAGCCATACATGCCAATACAGCGCACACTGGAACTAAATCCGGATTATCCCTCATATCAACATTAAGAGGCTTTAGCTTTTCATCCGCACCTTCAACTTCAACAAAATCTTCACCGACATCAACGTAAGCGCCAATCTTACCAAGTATTTCGACTATTATTCGGTCACCTTGGAGGCTACCTTTAGCGAGATTTTCAACTTTTATATGCGAGCCAGTTATGGCTGCGGCAGCCAACAAGAACGCTGCCGATGAGTAGTCGCCTTCAATGAGGTGATTACATGGTTTATATTTTTGTCCACACGGCACATGAAAAACGTTGGAGGAAAACTTAACTTTTATTCCATGCTTTCGAATGGTATCAAGCGTTATATTCACATACGGCTTAGATTCCAGCGGCGTCGAAAGAATTATGTCCGTGTCATTATCAGCCATCGGAGTAGCGAAAAGTAAACCTGAAATAAATTGAGAGCTAATATCGCCCCTAATAGTTGCACTTCCACCCTTTATTCCACCACCGAAAACAATTATCGGCGGACAACCATTCATGCGCGTTGAGTAACATCTAACTCCAAGCTGATTTAAAGCCTCAATGAGGGGGCCCATAGGCCTTCTCCTAAGGCTTTCTCCACCTGTTAAAACAGATATTCCATCAGCCAATGCACATACTGGAGTGATAAATCTTAATGTTGAGCCAGAGTTCCCACAGTCTATTACATTTTCGGGGGTTTTAGGTTTGGAGAAGCCTGAAATCCTTAATGTATCGTTTGGAAACTTTTTTATTTCAGCCCCAAGCATGCGGCATGCGCTGATCGTTGCCAACGTATCATCGCAGATTAGCGCATTATAGATCTCCGATATGCCCTCCGATAGGGCTGACGCTATAATAACCCGGTGGGTATGCGCCTTTGACGGCGGCGCCTTAATTGATCCGGAGAGGCTAACTTTTCCTCTAATGATTAAATCGGTCAATCTTACTCACGCAACATGGTAATGCCCTGAGCTT
>CAZOWB010000179.1:0-3275 GCA_964583315.1 uncultured Candidatus Bathyarchaeia archaeon
GGGGGATCTAACAATGACGTATATAAATACGTTAGAATCGACGAATCTCAAGGTTTGCCCCTCGCTAGCTTCCTCTCAATCCTAGCTGCAGCCGCCCTCCTCAGTTCATCATCAACAGGTTTTTTTAGGGAAATATCTTGCACCAATCCGTAAAGAACCTCTGTAGGATTAAGAAATGTTCTGGGAGGAAGCAAAAGAATCTTTCCGCCTGAAATCTCAAGTGTTAAAATATCGCCTTCCTTAATCCCGAGCCTCTCCCTAATCTCCGCAGGTATAGTTATCTTACCCTTCTGGAGAACCCTAATTTGAACACCCAATTAAATCACCGAAAAAGGTAACATAAAAAGAACACATATAAATACTTCTCAGCAACCATCCCTCATCCAACTCCTCCGGTTAGAAGAAACTTCGATTAAACCCCGTAACTCTATCAGCTCATTCCATTTGCCTCTCCGGTGGTAAACAAGGTAAAGTATGAGATTCACACCAGCCACTCACATGCGGAAGGAATAATAGGTGAACTATTGATGCCGAGTCCACGGTACCTACCGATTACTCCGGAAGATGCAAAATGGGAACTGTAGAAGAGAAGGTAGATTAGGAGGCCTCCCATCAGAATCACAAATTTATAATTAGGTTTCGATAGCATCATCTCCGCCCTTCGAAAGGGGGATAAATCCCAAACTGGAAAACTACTAAAGTATTAAAAATACCATTCTTAATTTAAAATAGTATTTAGTTTGATGGAGAAAAAACATGAGTAAAGAAGGCACGTACTTAAGATTTATTAAAGAATTCATAAAAAAGATTCCGGAGGAACATCTATCCGCAAGCGCCACCCTAACGATTTTTAAGGATTCCCCTAAATTAGCGACAAAAATCTTGCTTTTCATGGATCATTTTCTAGAAGACAGGGCTAATATGCTTGATCTAGGCTGCGGATACGGTTACCTAACCACTCTATTCAAGACGGCTTTAAATTTCAAAAATTCTTATGGAGTAGATATTGATGAAGAACGATTAAAAATCGCAGAGAAATTCGGTTTAAAGACTTACCGTTTAGATCTAGAGAAAAACACTTTGCCCTTCCCAAACAACTATTTTGATCTGGCGATTGCAACAGGGATCCTAAATCACCTCAAATTTTGGGACAATCTGCTTTCGGAAGCGCATAGAGTCCTAAAGTCTGGAGGCCTACTCTTTATATCTAACCCGAATATGGGGTGGTGGGTGAACAGAATAAGCCTCTTACTAGGCTACCAGCCGCCTGACGTCGAAATCTCTAAAATCTACACAGTTAATCTACCGCCCTTCTATCCCAGAAAAAGATCTATAGAATACGTTCATAGCGTAACCTTAGGAGGAATGATGCAGATTCTCTCCGCCTACAATTTCAGATGCCTAAAAGTTTTTCCCACGAGAATCCCAAGGAGCGACTTAGACCTGAAAAAACCGCCAATACCATCCGTCATAAAATACTTAATTAGGGCTATAGATGAATTAGCCCATTTCCTTCCCAGTCTATCCATAAGACTCCTATTAATAGGCGAGAAAATTGAAAAAATAAGCAAGCCGCCCGCAAAACATTAATTAGTTGCTTCTACTAGAAAATCTTAAACTTTTTCACATAAACACTTAACAATACGCAAAACTTTAAACCTAAAAACCGAGAAATCAAAAGTTAAAGCTCGTTTTCTAGCTCTCACAGCAATAGACTCACGTAGTTTTTCATCATCTAAAAGCCTTTTTATAATATCCCGAGCCTCATCAATAGTAGAATAGGAAAATCCATAAACCCCCTGAGCGCCGCCTAAAACATCAGTCCACGATCCACTAGCGCGTGGAACAACCGGAACGCATCCGGCAGCCATGGCTTCAACAATAGCCATGCCGAAACTTTCAAATCGCTGAGTATGTAAAAAAATTTTAGCTGAAGACATAAGCCCAACAATATTCTCTCTAGGCAAATTAAAAAATATTTCAATCCTATCATCTATTTTTAAGGCTCTAATATGATTCTTAAGAATCTCCCCAAATCTCATATCGCCGGAACCAACTATGAGAAATCTAGCATCATGTGAATCGATGCGCTCAGCAACCTTAAGAACGTTCTCCAAAGACTTGCCTGGATGAATCCTAGAAACAGTAATAACCAAATTACTACGGTTTAGCACATTATCACTTGAGCACATAAATTTGGCTGTTTCAACAGGCGGATGTAAAACAAGAGTTCTTCCACCTAAAACTTTCTCAATAATATCCCCATTGAATCTAGAGTTTGCTAAAATCAATCTTCTGGGATTAAATATGCTGACAACCCTCAAAAACAAATCATGTAACTTACTCAAGCATCTCCAATAAGGAGCCCAACCCGCATAATTATCCGGAAACCTATGCATAAGCCTAAGAGGTAACGCATTAACATAAATGACGTCGCCAATGGAGTCAACAAGCTCTCCGCTTGTTACAATAACGAGATCAAATTTTCTGAAAAACTTAACGAAAAAAACCAGTGGAATAAAGAATAAGGCTACCAGGATTTTCCGGATTGACGGCCTGAGAGACCTAGGGATTCTCGCCAGAATAAAGCGCTCCTCAAAACGCAAATCAGAGAAATCACTGAAAACTCCAGCAAGCAAATCCCAATCTGGCCTGTCAACAGTGAATAAAGTGACATTTAACCCGGCCTCAGAAAGAACACGAACAAAACTTAAGCAAACCCTCTCAGCTCCACCGCAAAAATTTAATGAAGAATGAACAACGGCGACCTTCATAGTCCTCAACAACTATAAATTAAAAATGTGATCGACATTTAAATTTTAAAAAGGAAATCTAAAAATAAGTTCCTATCCAACGAATTAGATGGGGCAAAATATGACGCAACCTCACGTAATAGCAATGGCTAAAGTAAAAGTTGAACAATTTTTCAAAATTTTTCTTAGAAGATTAAAAAAGCAGAACCCCTATGACCTAGCAATCTGGATACCGATAACCCTCTACTCCACAATATTTTCTTACTACACAATATTCAAGCATAACACATTTAATTCATACGCATGGGATCTCGGAGTTTTCAACCAAGCCCTCTACACCACGCTTTTCCATGGAAAATTCCTATACTACACGGCAGATCTATATTTGAACCCGAAGGGCTGCTATCTAGCCATACACTTCAGCCCCATAATCCTCCTGTTAACCCCAATATATGCGTTACAGCCAACCGCAGAGACACTTCTCATAATAAAATCCTCGGCTCTCGCGTTAGGAGCCCTACC
>CAZOWB010000180.1:0-3232 GCA_964583315.1 uncultured Candidatus Bathyarchaeia archaeon
TTCACCTACCTCTCTCCCCTTTAGGTGTCGACTAGGTTGTTGTCAAGTTTATTAATTCTTTGATTTTGTGGATTTCTATTAGGTTGCTTGCATGCTTTAGTTTTGTTCTGAAGGCGGCGGTGAAGAGTACAGCGTCACTTTCATGAATTAGATGTTTTGAATGAAGCTTTTTTGCAACAGCTAATATTTGATCTTTTTCGCCACGATAATCTATGTGAACTGGGTAAACTCCGAAGACTAGTTCAAGCTGCTTCTTCACTCTTTCTTCGGATGTAACAGCTATTATTGGCTGTGCTATTCGAAATCTAGCGATCATCTTCGCTGTGTAACCTGACCTAGTTAATGTGACCACCTTGTCGATAGGCATGTCTCTGCATATCTTTTGAATGGCTTTGCTTACTGCATCTGAAATATTAATGAATTTTTCCTCTTCAATATGGCTTTTCACTGAGGGTTCAACTTCCTTTGCTATTCGAGCCATCATTAAAACTGATTCTACTGGATATTTGCCTATTGAGGTTTCTCCCGAAAGCATAATGGCGTCTGTTCCATCAAGTATTGCGTTAGCCACATCACTGACTTCAGCCCTAGTAGGGTTCGGTTGGTGAATCATGGATTCAAGCATCTCGGTGGCCGTTATGACAATTTTGCCTCTCTGATTACATCGTTTAATTAGTTCCTTCTGGATTAAAGGGACCTTCTCAAGTTCTATTTCGACGCCTAGATCTCCTCTTGCTATCATGACGCCTTCCACAGAGTTTAAAATCTCTTCAAAATTCTCGATGCCTTCGGTGTTCTCGATTTTGGCAATAACTGCCCCTTTAAAATCTTTGGAGTTTGCTTTGAAAGCGTCAACGTCTTTTCGGCTTCGAGTAAAGGAGAGGGCTACATACTCAATATCATTCTCCTTTACAAACTTTATAATTTCAAAATCTCTCTCTGAAAGAGAAGGAACAGAAAGCCTTTTATTAGGAATATTAACCCCCTTTCCATCCGATATTTCGCCATCACTCATGAAAAGTAAATGAAGTCTTTGGCTGGTTTTTTTGATCACTCGTGTTTTGATTCTGCCATTATCAATATAAATTCTATCCCCAACTTCTATTTCATCATAGAAATCATGATTAAAACTAAAATCTTCATGACCGAAACCAACTTCCACAGTTTCTCCTTTCCGGACAAACCTTCTCTTCTTCGCCCTAAGCCTAATCTCCGGACCTTTAATGTCAATTATTATTGGAATCTCAGCTACTTCTCGAACGTTACTTACGATCAGCTTATATTGAACGGCATCGCCGTATGCAGTATTTATTCTAGCACCATTCATCCCAGCTTTATACATTTCTTCCAGAGTCTCTCTTGAAAGAGAAGATGGACCTATAGTGCAAATAATCTTAGTTTTCTTCAACAGAATACATCTCAACAAGGAATTTCATAGATAAGACATAATTTAAATACTCTTAAGGAAGTATATATTGGTATCTGATGAGAGAAGTCGTCTTTTATGATAGAAGTTGAGAAAGAAGATCAAGATGGAATTGTTAGAGATCCTGTCTGCGGAATGCCACTAGAAATTGAAAAAGTGAAGTTTAAGGCTGAATTTGGTGGAAAAATATACTATTTCTGCAGCGAATATTGCAGAGGCAGATTCTTTGAGAGACCCAAGATCGCATATTTCTCCATGGAGATCGGCATAAAAAGCGAAATCCCAACATACAGTGGGGGTCTCGGAGTATTAGCCGGAGACACCATTAGATCATGTGCTGATCTTAGGATTCCGCTGATTGCCGTCACCCTTGTAAGTAGAAAGGGGTATTTAAGACAAAAAATAACTGAGGAAGGTGAACAGCTAGAGTATCCTGAGGAATGGGATCCCTCAAAATATATGATTATGTTGCCGCCAACAGTTGAAGTGCCTATCGGAGATAGGAGGGTTAAGATTAAAGCGTGGCTCTATGAACAGCGAAGCTTAACTGGTGGAATGGTTCCGATACTATTTCTTGACACAAATATTGAAGAGAATCGCCCTGAAGACAGAGGTATAACCGACTTTCTTTATGGAGGTGACGAAAAATACAGATTGAAACAGGAGATTGTTTTAGGAATCGGCGGAGTTCGGTTGCTCGAAGTTTTAAAATTTAATATCGCGAAATATCACATGAACGAGGGTCACTCAAGCCTTCTAACCCTAGAACTTCTTAAAAGAAACAATATGGATGCGGATAAGGTTAAAAACCTTTGTATTTTCACTACTCACACGCCAGTTGAAGCTGCATTTGATAAGTTCCCATATGGTCTTGTTGAAAAACTTCTAGGAAGAATCTTCCCCATAGAAGAACTAAAAAAGTATGGAGGACAAGACCGATTAAACATGACTCTTCTAGCCTTAAATCTAAGCAAATATACAAATGGTGTTACAAAGGCTCATATGGAATACTCCAGAAAACTCTTTCCCGGACACCACATTATGGCGATAACAAACGGCGTCCACTCTTACACTTGGACCTCACCATTCTTCAGAGAACTCTTTGACAAGTACATCCCGGGATGGGCGAATGAGCCTGAACTTCTAGTGAGGGTCGGCCTCATACCCGACGAAGAAGTATGGGAAGCACATACAAAAGCGAAGAGACATTTATTTGAATTCATCGCCGAAAAAACAGGAATAAAAATGGATCTCAATGTTTTAACCATAGGCTTTGCGAGGAGAGCAACCGCCTATAAAAGAGCCGCCCTAATCTTTTCAGATATAGAGAGACTGCGAGAAATAAATAAAACTAGTAGAATTCAATTGATATTTGCTGGAAAGGCTCATCCCAAAGATTTCTCAGGTAAGATGCTAATAAAAGAGATCTACAATTATATGAAGCTGCTCAAAAATGAAATCAAGATAATTTACCTCGAAAATTATAATATGGAAATAGCCGCTAAGATCACCTCTGGAGTTGATGTTTGGCTTAACACTCCCTTGCCTCCACTCGAAGCCTCAGGAACAAGCGGTATGAAAGCCGCCCACAACGGCGTATTAAACTTTAGTGTCCTAGATGGATGGTGGGTGGAGGGGTGCATTGAAGGAGTTACAGGATGGGCTATAGGTCCACCCCCTAATGAGCCTATCAGCGATAAAGAGAGAAGAAGAAAGGAACTCAAGGACCTATATAATAAGCTTGAATATATGATAATTCCAAAATTCTATGAAAGAAGAGATGAATGGGTAACCATGATGAATAAT
>CAZOWB010000181.1:0-3226 GCA_964583315.1 uncultured Candidatus Bathyarchaeia archaeon
GCAAATTAACAACTATCGAAGAAGCTGAAAAGTTCGCTGAGGAAATTGGATATCCGGTTCTCGTCCGCCCAAGCTACGTTTTATCAGGATACGCCATGAGAGTTGCATATAGTAGCAAAGACCTTAGAGATTATTTAGAGCTAGCTACAAGCGTTTCACCAGAGTATCCTGTTGTAATATCGAAGTTCATTGAGGGAGCGAAGGAAGTTGAAGTCGATGGAGTTTCAGACGGAGAGGACGTTCTAATAGGCGCCGTTATAGAGCATATTGAACAGGCTGGTGTGCACAGTGGAGATGCTGTTATGAGCATACCGCCTCAATCCTTAAGTAGCGACATAATCAGGAAAATCGAAGATTACTCGCGAAGGATAGCTAGAGCCCTATGCATTAAGGGACCATTTAATATTCAATATCTCGTTAAGAACGGCGAGGTCTCAGTTATTGAGTGCAACCTTAGGGCTTCTAGATCCCTTCCCTATGTAAGCAAAAGTAGAGGCGCAAATCTCATAGATATTTCAACAGCTATAATGCTTGGTAAAACTCTTAAGGAACTTGGAATACGGAAGCTTCCGCCAATACCATATGTTGCAGTTAAGGTTCCACAGTTCAGCTTTATGCGATTAAGTGGAGCCGATCCAGTTTTAGGAGTTGAAATGCTTAGCACAGGTGAAGTAGCATGTATCGGCGAAAACTTTGCTGATGCATTATTAAAAGCTCTGCAATCGGCTGAATTTACGATTCCAGATGACAATGGCGCTGTTTTAATAACAGTTGGCGGAGAAAAGATGAAGCGAAAAATTATTCCATTAGCTAAGAGCCTAAAAGATCTAGGCTTCAAAATTTACGCAACAGAACACACGGCTGACGCACTACGTAGAACTGGCCTAAAAAACATAACAGTTCTCCATAAAGTTGGGGAACCCAACAGAAAACCCAACATTATAGATTATATTGTTCAGCGTAAAATAGATTTAGTCATTAATATTCCAGCTGCAAATCCAGAAGGAGAAATGTCCGACATCCTTAAAGATGAATATGTTATCCGGAGATTAGCCGTTGAATACAATATCCCAGTGGTAACGACTCTGGAGCTAGCCTCAGCTATAGTTAAAGTCCTAAAAAATAGGAGAAAAAGCGGAATCATCATTAGGTCCCTAAATGAGTACATGGACAATCTACCATTCAAATACTGGTAATCTAATCTCAATTATATTATTTTTAGGCTACTAAATTAATTCTCTCGGCAAATACTGCTTTAACACCATATAAGTCAATAATTTTTCTTCTTTCTTAAAAACAGTAAATTTGCTACGATTGTTCGGTGTTTCACAGGGATGAAACGCGGCGTTTCACAGTATTCCTTAACTATAGCTTTTTACATATTGTAGCACGGCAAAAATGTGCAACAGGTGATGCTGATGCAGAAAAAAGTTTATGCTTCGGCTCTGCTCTTGATGTTAATGTTATCTGTTTTAGCATTGTTCTTGGTTATTCCGATAAATGCGGATCAACATCCAAACAATCCTAGAGCAGAAAAAGCTGAGAAGATCCTTTGGATAGCAGACAGAGCTAAGCGAAGAGTTGAAGTTTTTATAAATCTAACGCTTACAAACGAAACTATAATAGTGAAAATAGAGAGCGCGGGCTTAAATGAAACCTTCTACGGAAACTTATCATTATTTGAGGATGGTACTAGAATTCTTGAAGAGGCACATGAATACTTTGAAACTGAGGATTATGGAAATGCAACAGCCCATGCAATGCAGGCTCTAAGAATATTCCGCGATGTCTTCAGGAATATCAATCATATTCTTAGTCAAGCTAACGTTGAGAGAGGATACCTTATCGATGGACAAGGACTCATTGAGGCTATGAACCGCGCCTTAGCTAGAATAGAAAGAATAGAGAACTTCTCAAAATCTCTCAGCGAAAAAGGTGTGGATGTAGCTGACGTTCTTGAGGTCTTAGATGAGGCAAAACAATACTTAAATGTTATTGAAGCAATGGAGCTACTTCAACAAGGAAATGTTTCAGCAGTTGCACATAGGCTTGCTGAAGCAAATAAGCTAATTGCGCAAGCTTCACGAATGCTGAGAGAGAAGACTAGAGAATTAATAGCCGATAAAGTAAAGCGTCACCTTGAGCGGATACGTAAGAAAATAATGGAGAAACTCCAAGGAATGAATGTAAGTGAAAGTGTATTCTTCAAACACTGGAACTTTACTAATGCGGAGGAATTTTGGAGAAAGCAGATGGAAATCGCTGAGAAAATTAAGGAGCATGTAAGAAAAGGAAAAATGTTGGAGATTGTAAACGACCTGAGAGGACTAGGTAGGAGAATGCGTGAAATACAGGAAGCCTGCTTAGAACTCGAAATAAAGCTTCAACATGAGGGCGAGGGTGAACCAGCCATTAATGTTACCATAGAGAAAACGATTGAATTGAAGATCGCTCGGCGAGCAACAGTAACATTAAAGATAACTATTAGAAATGTTGGTAATACCACACTGATCTTCCCGAACTCCGCTTTTGGAATAGTAATTGAAAAGGAGAAAAATGGAAAATGGATCTTCTATCATTCGCCAATATTGCTACCACGTCTACAGAAGCTTGATCCCGGAGAAGAAGGTGAAATAGAAATTAGGCTTAAAGCTGCCAGTTTCGGCAGATATAGAATATTAATAATACGCGAATGGAGCGAAACCGGACTCCAAATCATTGGAGTTACTGAGTTCACAATACCCTAAAAACTAAAAATTAAACTTCTCTATTTATTGTGTTTAAGGTTTTTCTCTATTTTAATTCGACAACATTTTGTAATCCTATTTTTCTTACTTGAACTATCCCTTGTTTTTCTAACCGCCTTACTAAACGCCACATGCTCGTCCTAGGTATATGTGGAAAATTCTCTCTAAGCTCAGCCTCCAAAGCTCTGCCGCCTCTCTCTTTGAGAAAACGTATAACTTCGATTTCCTCACTTCTTAAAGCTTCAAATCGCCTTTTCCTTCTTATATAAACAAATGCTAGAGCAATTATGCATACAAGAGCGGCTCCAACAACCATAAAACCTATCTGCTCAACCGTTAATAATGGAGCAAATGGCTCTTGACCTGAGGGCTGAGTTGGTTGCTCTTGCTCTGAGGGAGCTGGCTGTTCTTCTGAGGGAGGACTGGGAGCAGAGGGAAATATGGGTTGTATGGGTATCTCATAACTTATTTCCCACTCT
>CAZOWB010000182.1:0-3196 GCA_964583315.1 uncultured Candidatus Bathyarchaeia archaeon
GGCTTTGATTTCACATAAAGATGTAGTGTATTCCACTTCAGATATGGAGCCAACGGAGAGGCTCTTTATCGGTAATGGATGGATAGCTTAGTTTGAAGTCAGGGTTTTGCGCTAATGTTTCAAATAAACCGGGTTGACACATGGAGTTGCGATAAAATCATAACAGTAGACACTGCGTTTTTTATGAGTCGATCTATGAGACTGCTGATAATCTGCTCTCCTGCGGTCGGCTGAGCATTGGTTTCTTCCCAGTTAATCAATTCGAAAAGTATCTTTCTTTGTATGGGGGAGTAGCAAATGTAAAGTATTCGGGATCAGCTGGATAAGTCAAAGTGAAAACATTCGTGTGCTCCGAACATGACGTGCTTGTAATAAAAGTTGAAGATGAAAGAAGGATCCCTGAGGAAATTGTCTGTTGTCTTGTGGAGAGCTCCTTCGAGAGGACAATTATCATCACTTTCTCGCCTTCAAATCTTTGTAGCCTGTTTAGGCCTTTCAGAGAAGGTAAGAAAAAACACCACCTATGTTTGCAACGGTAACACAGGCATGGCTGAACGGAATAGCTGTTGAAGGAAGGTTTGGGCTACCTTCTTGGTTGGAGCATTCGTGTCCGCAGGGAAGTAGAATTTTTGGGCTGATCTCTTTTAGAGTATTAATAAGGTAATTAGGCTTTGAGCGATAATAAGCCCTTAATATCCGCGAAGCCTCTTTCTCTCCTCCATTTTCTCTAGGATATGATTTTTAGCCAGATTAAGCGCAACAGTTCTAGGTGGAACATTCATGTCTTCCGCTACAGGGAGAATCCGATCTAGAACCCTTACAACAGACTCTATAAGCAGGGTTTCTGGCTCCAGCAGTCTGTTTAACTCAGCGTAGCTGACTACTACTCCTCCCTTATTTGCGACGAAATCATTTATGTCGATTATTCCTCTTTTATGGAATATGGAATAGACCTCAGGGCTTTTGGCTGGATCATTTGCTGCTTCAAATATGAAATCCGCCACAATCTCATTAGCTATTTTTTCATCATATATTCCTCCGATGGCGGCTGGAATAAAAATTCTTTTCTCATCTTTTGATTTTTTCTTAATTCTGATCATCATATCGTTAGTTATAAATTTCGCATTTGGATGTTCATCTTTAAATTTTTTCACATAATCAGATACGGATCCGCTACTTTCCTTCACTTTTATTAAGTCGTAAACGTCCAAGCCATCTTCATCATACACTCCGCCCTGACTGTCAGTGACCGCTATAACTTTGAAACCCTTCTCGTATAATGTAAGAGCCGTTGGCTTCCCCACCTTTCCGAAACCCATGAGAGTGACTGTACACTGATTTGGATCAACATTATAGTAATCAAGCGTGTATCGGATAGTATACCATAGTCCACGAGCGGTTGCGCCTTGCCTTTCCTCAATTCCACCCAGCATCTTTGATTTTCCTGTAGCAGCGTTTCTGTCACCTATAGCCTTCACGAAGACATCCATGTCAGAAGAGTTGGTTCCCATATCCGGAGCGCTTATATAATATTGCGGACAGAAAGGTCTTATAGCCTCAGCAAAAGCTTTGACTAGAAGCCTTTTTTGATTTAGTGAAATGGCCTTTGGATTAGCTTTGATTGCAGATTTAGCTCCACCGAAGGGTAGTCCTTCCCTGACGCCGGCTATAGCGCATTTCCAAGTCATTATTCTCGCTAATCTAAATACCTCATGTACTGTTACATCCGGGGTCATTCTAAGCCCGCCTTTTCCGGGACCCGGCGCCGTGTTATCTATGATTAAAAATCCTAGAAGGTTTATTCGCGGCTCTCTGACGATGATGACTTTTTCAGGCCCAAACTGATCGTAAGGAATTGAGAATTCCATTAATGAGATTTTTTTAGATTCTAGTTTAGGTTGTCGGCTTCTAATTTCATTATCATCTTTTTTGGCATCCTCATTCATATCGAACCCTTCTTACTGTGCTAAATATGTTGCTATTAAATAAAGATTTTCTCATAATGGGCTTTAAAATGCGCCAGATGTACGGAGAATTCTTTCCATTAAAAATTTAAATGTTTGTAATGGGCGGTGGTTGTGATAATTAGATGAATGCACACCAATGGAATCATCAAGTACGCTATAACCCAAAAATATCGTTATTTCAACCTTTTCGCTTATAGCTTCTCCAATGTCACGTATGAATCGCCTTCTATGATTGCTCCTTCTCATTTTCAACCGTTTTCAGCCTTTATTCAAGATTAAAGTTTAGTAAATAAGATTTTAAGCTGAGTCTACAAGTCGGATGATTGGTCAAGTAACCCATATTTTTCGAGTGCTTGGGGCTTAATTGCGGTGCTGGCGCCAGCTCTATCGGAAACAACAATGTATCCATTTTCAAACTTTACGGGTTCCACGAAAATGTCGAGAATCCAAGGTATCCATTCAATCATCCAACAGTGAGGTGTGGCAGCTGCGAGATGCTGATCAATCTGCATCATTGTCCATCCAGCGGGGATCACCCGCTTGCCTTTCACTCTGGCTAAAGCTGCAACCTCAAGCCAGCGTGAAATTCCGCCTAGCTTCATGTTGGAAGGTTGAGCGATATCCATAGCGTCAGCATCCAGCATATCGCGAAACATTAGCGGATCATAAATGTTCTCGCCGTGTAATAGAGGCGTTTTAATAGAGGCTGCGAGCTTGGCGTGCTCCTGCACATCAAATGGATAAATAGGTTCTTCAAGCCAAGCAATGTTAAATTTTTCTAAAATGGGTGCATATTTTAAGGCGCTCTGCAAGTCCCATCGATTATTTACGTCTACAGCTATCATAATCTTGTCGCCGACCACTTCACGTACGGCTTCAATCCTACGTAAATCCTCGCTGAAGTCATTGGAACCAATCTTAATTTTTACTGCGCGAAAACCATTACTCACTGATTGCTTGACATTTTTGATAAGTTCATCTAAAGAGTAGCCAAGCCAGCCGCAGTTCGTGTCATAGCAGAGCACTCGACGACGGGTTGATCCGCCCAAAAGCATCCAAAGCGGTACCCCCACCGCTTTTGCAATAAGATCCCACGCCGCGATTTCAGGTGCACTAATACCCTGCACTGCTGGACCATTAAGTCCAATGTAATGACGGGATAGATAAAGTTCATTCCACCATTTTCTATGCATTCTCGCGTCTTGACCTATAAGTTGCGGGAGAATACA
>CAZOWB010000183.1:0-3189 GCA_964583315.1 uncultured Candidatus Bathyarchaeia archaeon
GTTCCGATGGCACCCATCATATTATCTCCTCCGCCAGCGCTAACTAGCACATCGTCCCTAAAACCGAATAGCTCAGCAACTTCCTTTCTGACTAAACCAGCTGGCTTATCAGAGCTTTGTAGCGGTGGAAGCTTCTCTTCTAAATTGGGGTCGATTGCTTCGAGAACCTCTTTACACCATGTTCTTGTTCTAACATTCATAAGTGCGGTTCCGGATGCGTCACCATACTCCATAACTTTTCTACCAGTAAGGTAGAAGTTTAGGTAATCGTGCGGAAGAAGAATGGTTTTGAGACGTTTGTAGTTCCATGGTTCATGCCGCTTAAGCCAGAGAATTTTCGGCGCCGTAAAGCCTGGTGGAATCGAAAGACCGAGAAGTTCAATAACTCTCTTTAATCCGCCAAGTCTCCTAATTAAGTATTCGCTTTCTTTCAAGGTGCTTGTGTCATTCCATAGTTTAGCTGGTCTAATAACTCTCCCATGCTCATCTAAAGGAACCAGTCCATGTTGCTGCCCGGAAACACCTATTGCTCTAACATCCTTCGGATCAATTCTAGCATTTCTCATGGCTGTTATGACGGTATCGATCAAAGCGTCGATCCATATAGCTGGATCCTGTTCTTTATGTCCGGGGGGTAATCCCTCTATAAATTTGTGTTTTTTTGTTGCCTTTCCCAAAACTTTACCCGTTTCGCCATCCACAACTATGGTTTTTGTACTTTGAGTGCCATTATCGATTCCAATAAAATATTCCTTTTTGCTCATTCTTTGGGGACATCCTCCTTGTTCTTTTACTGAAATGGATTCCTATAATAAAATTAAATAGGTAAAGTTTTCATATTTTAGCATTAATATGGGAATGTTGATTTCGCTATCAATCCTAGAATATGAGTCGGAATTATCGGAGAATATTAATAGCTTAGAGAATTCTAGGGCTTTCTCAGAAATAATGAAGCTCATAGAAACCGGGGAGATACATGACATTCACATAGATGTTATGAGGCCGCCAATGATACCTAATAAGAGTAGGTTTTCAATTCCTCTCATAAGAAAATTGTATGAAAAGCTTCGTGGAAAGATTCCTATAACTCTGCATTTGATGGTTAGTGACCCCTTTGAAGTAATAAATGAAGTCAATAAATTCATAGAAGAGGAGGACAGAGCCAAAATAACCATTATAATTCAAGTTGAATCCTTTAATTCAGAAGATGAAACTATAGAGGCCATTAAGAGAATAAGAGAATATGGTTATAAAGTTGGGGTATGCCTGAATCTTCCAACGCCTAAAGAGAGGCTAACTGACAACATTGCCAGCAATGCGGACGTTATCTTATTTATGACTGTTCCTATGGGAGCTGGTGGACAAAAATTTCATGAAGAATCCATTCTGAGAATCGAAGAGTTCTCTCAGAAATTTCCAAATAAAATTGTTAAGGTTGATGGGGGCATAAATCCGGAGACAATAACTAAAGTTTGGAGGGCTGGCGCAAGAATAGCTGTAGTCGGTTCTTATATAACTGCTAACGAAAAACCTGAGGAAGCCCTGCTAAACCTTAAAAAAGGCATTATAAACTCATGTCAAAAGCTTAGTTAATAATCTAGCTTATTTGTGTTCGTCAGGGAATTCTCCAAGTAATCTTTGTTTTGTAACCTTGTCCGGTGCTTATAGTGATCACTATTTCTTCACCGCGATATGTGGTCCAGTTCCACTCACACGTGAAGGATATTGTTGAATTTCTATCAAGGATATATGGGAGGGCTGGCACCGTTTTCTCCGGTTTTATAGTTGCGTTGTTTTCTAGCGTAATGCTAATGTCTGTGATTTTCAGCGCTACTAAAGAGTTTTCGGAATTAGCCACTATTAATTTAAAGCGTGATGTGTCAGTCAAATTAAACTCGACTTTCTGAATAGTGAAAATGGCATACGTTGGTATGAGATGCAACTTTCTTGTGGAGTAACCCTGCACTGTTTTAATCGCTAATGTAATAGTTTCACCTTGATAGTTGGCCCAGCTCCACATGCAAACGAGACTAATAGAACTATTCGGCTCGAGATTAATTGGTAAAGCGGGCTGGGTGGCCACCTTATGAACCGAGTTATCTACAATAACATTTACCTCTGTTAAAGTAACGTTAGCAGCCGACAAATCTGAGTTGATTACTGTCATGTTGAAGTGATCCCCGCACTCTGGGTCAAATGTGATGTTTGCAATATTAATCTCTGTTAGAGGCAAGGCTATTTGGAGGGAACCTCCTGAGCCCTCTTCGACTAAAACTATTACATTAATTATTTGTCCCGTGTAATTCGACCAGTCCCAAGAACACCTGAATATCTCTGAATTTCCTGGATTTAAAATGTAACCTTCATTTGGTATGTCGGGGCTGATTGAAGTTATATGGTGGATCTCTCCGTCTTCAGTTAAAACTTGGATGCCTAATATTTTTGTTTCCTTAGGAGAAAAGGAGGGATTAAGAATGCTAATGTTAAAGAATGTTGGATCCTCAGCTGAGACTATGAAATCATGCACGTATATTACTGGTTTATCAGGAATCTTCAGTTCTAACGAAATGTAGTAGCCTACAACCCATAAGTATGAGAATAGGGCTCCAGCTGTAAAAATAACTACTAAAATTGCGGCGAACAGCAGCTTGCTTATGTTTAAACTCATCAGCTTCCCTTCCTAAACTTAAAGATTTAATTTATAGTTGAAGGCTACGCATCAGCATATAATAGCGAAAATCAGTATTTGATCTAATTAAATTTAGCGTTTTGAATATTGCTGAAGAGACATTTTAATTTATACTACTGAACGATCGAGTGTTACTTGAATGATCTTAGGAAGTTTTCCAGTCTTTCCAATCTCATGTTGGTTGCATTTAAGGCCTTTTGTAGTTCGCTTAATTGATTTTTTAGAACATTTATTTCATTCTGTAGATTTCCGATTCGGTTTTCAATCTTCTTTATGTCCTCAAGTGAGGCAACATCGTAACCTTCAACTATGCCTCTAATAACAACTTTATGAGAGCGATATGAGGGTTCTTTTTTCTCTTCGGTTACTGCCATAGAGAATATCACGCTCCTCCTTAATAGAATAAGGATAATAGGACAGATAATAAATAATTTTTGCTATCAAAAATTAATGTTTTGACAAAGTTTATTAGGATGTAAATTCTCTTTTTAGGTATTTAC
>CAZOWB010000184.1:0-3165 GCA_964583315.1 uncultured Candidatus Bathyarchaeia archaeon
CGTAGGTTTTGTAGGTTGATTTATGAACTCTATTTTTTACCTCCTCTTTGCTAATTGGCTTTATTTTAGCATTACATTTCGGGCAACGTGATTCATCAATATTTATCTCCAATCTAATATTAAGTTCTCTGGATAACTCAGCAAGCCTCTCCGCGTGTGTTTCGCCGCCCACAAACACCGCTTTAACGCCGAGAATGCTTGCCTTCCTAAAGAATTGATAATCTCTAGTTAATAAGATACGCTTCTCTTCATAGGCAACTTTTAAAATTTCATCATCATCCATGTCATTAAAGTACTTGGTATCATAACCCAGCATTCTAAGCCATCTAGCCAACTTACCGAGCATCCCATCAACAACAAACTTCATCTTTCTAAGCCACTTCCTCATCTATCGCCTAACAATTTTCCCGACACCCGGTTTACCTGTGATTTCTCCTTCATCCATAACCAGCACGCCGTTCACAAATGTTTTCACAGGTTTCCCTTTCACACGCCAGCCTTCAAATGGTGAAAACTTTGCTTTAGAATAAAATTCCGACGGATCTATAGTCCACTCCCTTTTCATATCAACCACAATTAAATCAGCATAATAACCTTCAGCAATTAAGCCTCTACGTTTAACCTTAAATAGTTTAGCCGGATTTTCTGTGAAAGCTTTAACAAGTATTGACAGTGGTAATTGACCCCTATTAACCATCGTCAACATTAGTGGGAGCATGGTTTCAAGTCCAACTATACCAGCTGAGACATCCCATACTGAAGAACCCTCTTTTTCCCTCAAGGTGTGAGGAGCATGATCTGACGCTATCACATCAATTAAACCATTCCGTAAAGCTCTCCGTAGATATAAGATGTCGGCTGAGGATCTGAGTGGCGGATTAGTTAGGGCTATATTACCAATTTTCTCTAAATATTGATTCGCCAAAAGCAGATGATGGGGTGTAACCTCACAGGAAATCGGTAGGCCCCTTCTTTTAGCCTCAAAGATAACTTTTAATCCGTCGCTTATGCTCACATGACATATGTGGATTTGGGTATTTGATTCCTTAGCTAGTCTTATTGCGCGTCTAATCCCCGCGATCTCCACTCTCGGAGAATGAGCTTCAAGATAAGCTCTAAAATCATCTCTCCCTCTAAGCCTTAACTCCTTAATCTTTTTATCTAATAAAGTTCCATCCTCCGCATGTACTGCCACTGGAACCCTGTTTTTCGACGTCTCCTTGAATGCCCCTAATAATGCCTCTCTATTATTTGGACTTATGCCCCCAACTCTATGAGATAAGAATGTTTTAAACGCCTTCGCCCCCTCCTGGACTATATATTTTATTTCACTTATTTCTCTTGGAAAGGCTGAGTAAAAGGCTATGTTAACAATTACTCTTCTTGAAGCTATGCTCATCCGTTCCCTTAGAGTTTCTCGGCTCATGGTTACTGGCTTATTATTCGGCATGTCCATAACGAGTGTAATGCCGCCATTAGCAGCTGCGCATGTTCCAGAGTAGAAATCCTCTTTATACGATAACTCTTGATCTCTCAAGTGAACATGCACATCTATTATTCCAGGCAAAACAAGTAAACCATCTAAGTCCATTCTTTCAGATGCTTGTGGAAGATTCGACTCTTTAGCGACTCTAACAATTCGCCCCTCATCAATTGCTAAACCCGCATCAATTATCCTGCCGAATGCATATATTTTCGTGTTCTTCAGAACTAAATCAACGGACAAGAGCTCTCCGCCTAATAATTATTAAAATTTTTGCATAAAATAAAGTTTGGCCGTTAACGTAATTCATATTAATATTCTACACCAGCTATTTCAGCATAACAGTCTTCACAAAGATAGCTTCCATTAGCCTCTCGAAGATTATCAGACCATTCCCCGCAGTTATCGCAGTAGCCAGCTAATGGAAGACTCTCCTCAGTACCCTCGGTGGTGGTAATTTTCACTTTCTCTTGAATTATTTCTATAAGTTCTGGAGTTACAGATAAAATGTCTTTACTAGATATTACGCCGACTAGTCGACCCCTATACATTACACCTAACCTCCGAATGTTGAGGCGATTCATCTCTCTAGCTGCTTCATTAATTGTTTTGTCAGCGTCAATTGTCCTTAGCGGCGCGCTCATAATCTCTTTAGCTGTGATTTTACCGGGCTGAATGTTTTCGGCTATAACCCTTATGGCAAGGTCTCTTTCAGTTATCATACCTATTGGTTTTCCATCTTTAGTTGTCACGATCACGCAGCCAATGTTATGGTCCCTCATCAGTCTCGCTGCTTCATCAACAGTTGAATCTTCATTAATCGTTATTACGGGACTTGACATAATGTCCCTAACAAGCATCCTGGATCTTATCTCGAAGCCCTCCATATCCCTTTCTTCCTCTCTTCTTCGCTTTAATGAAAGATTTTTTAAGTTATTATTTAGGTTTTTTGGATTCCTCATCAAAAGAAAGCAAATATGCCGTTATAGACATGGCGATTTACATAATTTAGAAATTTCCTCATGGATTCGTTTGATTCTTTCAATAGCTGGGTGATTAGGACCCAGTTCCTTCTTAATTTTTTTTAAAGTTTCATCGATTGAAACGATTTTTGCTCCTTCAATTAATTTATCAGCATAGGAAACAATTTTTTCTTCGATCGACTCCGGCATATAATTCCCATCAGGCCAGCCTAGTTTAGCTGCTTCCTCAGGCGATATTCCTCCTCCAACATGCCGTTCTATGATCTCTATAATCGGCTCTGGCAAACCTAATGATCGGGCTATTTTAGCGCCAATAACGGCATGATGAACACTATGGGTTTTCGATCTTCCAATATCATGTAGAAGCGCGCCTATGTGAACTAATTCAAGGTCAACTGACACTCCGTTCTCCGCGCATTTCTTTGCTATCTGAACTGCAAGTCTAGCAACTGCCCTACAATGTTTTATTACATCACTTGAGCAACCAGCATCTTTAAGAATTTTAAGGGCTTCCCTGGGTGAGGGAATCCGCCTACCCATTAAGCTCACTCTTGATGCGCTCAATTTTCTTTGAGAGAGCTTCAATTATTTTACTATTATCATAATGATTTAGAGGTTTATTGCAGGTGGGGCATCTGAAAATGTATTCGGTTGCCTCCTCAAATGTCACGCGTTTACAGCCGGGAGTATAGCAGTAAT
>CAZOWB010000185.1:0-3149 GCA_964583315.1 uncultured Candidatus Bathyarchaeia archaeon
CTGTAAAATCATCTTCGTTGATCTCAATATCATGATAACCTTCCTCTTCAATATACTTTGCATTGAAACCCATCTTACATAATACGTCAAATACTATTTCTGATAAGTACTTATGCTTAAAATATAGTAGCTTATGAGCTTCCCTGAGAGTATCGTATTTTTTCTTAATATCCAAAAGTTTTTCATAATATTCTTGTTCTAATGGATCCACATACTTTTGTAGCCAATTAGGTTCAGGAGGTAGTTCTTTATATCTATCATAAATCTGTTTTTTGCCGATTTCAATTAATTGATTTAAAAAAGAAACGTAATTTATTTTTGAATAAGGTAGATCTTTAGGAGGGGGGAGAATATAGATTATCCCATTCCTATATTTGGTTTTTAAAGCCACTGCTAACCCTGAACGATCTTTACCAATAACTATATACTCATTGGGAATTATATCGAAATAACATTCCCACTCAAATTCAAAAGAATTAAATAATTTAGAAAATTCACCAGCATGCTCTGTTGGTATAACAGATGTTCCCCCTTTATTAACAATTTTAAAGTCAATATTACTATAATTCGGCAACCATTTATAGTTTGAGTCGAACTGCCATTTCTCTTCCTCTCTTGCTATACAAACCAGTATGCTTGGTTTATCAAAGAAGTAATCAAATTCACTAGTTTTAATATATTTATGACCAGAAGCCCCAACAGCATCTAAATCTATAATTACAATATCAAAATCACTCATAGAATGCTTTTCAAAAAAATAAACATTATCACTTCGCTCAACCAACACATCAGAATCATCAGTCAAAGTTGTATATGCTGGAAGACGCTTAGAAATAACCAAAACTTTAAATTTCATCTACATCAAACACCTCCACCTAAAATTCTCTCAATTTCAACCAATAATTCAGCTACTTTCCGCCCCCGATCAGTTAAGCTAATCAATCTCCTACGAGGAAAATCCTCCTCACGCTCCTCTGCGATCAAACCATTGTCATATAGAAGTTTTAATGCATTGTAAAGAGCATCCTGTGAGCTGTTTATCATCCTTCTTAAAGCTGAAATTGTAAGGGGTTCTTTCTTTCTAAATAACAATACTAATATGCGTGGGGCACATGTCTGTTCTAATACTTTAAGGGATTGGTTCAAGATTTTCCCCATATATTGCTTATTAGTAATCGATAAATGAATACTTTGTTAATGCATATCGGAGACCGATAAGAAATATATTTAAATATGACTCGGAATATATCATTTATTGGTTACCGATTTTCGGTAACTTGTGAAAAAATTGGGAGGTTGGAAAATGCCGAAACATCCTCTAAAATTAGTAAATATAACAGTAAAATTGTCAAGACAGCTACTAGAAGAGTTTGATGAGTGGTGGAAGCAGGAGGGCTTTGTAAGCCGCACTGAAGCCATTAGGCAAGCGATTCGAGAATTCATGAACAATCCTGCTTTTTCAGGTAATAGCTTTTCTGCTCGGGAGGCGGCTCAAAATGCAAAGTAAGCAGGCAATTGAAAATAGGGATCTCAGCGATGATGTGGGACGATTGAAAGCAAACTATAATCTGTTGAGAGAAACGGTGTTTGAGCTTGGAAATGAGCTTAAAGCATTAGCTGACGCGCATAATGCTGATTATGATCAAATTATGGCTGAAATCAAGTATCTTAACAATAGGGTTAAGCAGCTTGAAGAGCTAATTAAGAAGTTCCAGGATCGCCTTGAGAAGCTCGTTAAGCGGATTGATGGCATGGATGGCTTTTATGCAATGACGCTTGTTGGGGTATGAAATTATGATTTCTAGTGAGCTTATTTATGAAGCTTTTAGGCGCTTCCTAGTGAAGAAATCGAGGCCGAGAGAAAATCACAGCATCCATGTAAGCGAGGTGGTCGGCTGCCTACGCAAAGCCTATTATAACAGGAAGTATGGGGATGAGCAGCTAAATCACCTGGCCCCAACAAAGAGAGTAATTCTAAGCTTAGGCCTATCAACCCACCTGATCTTAGAGGAAATTCTAGAAGAACTAGGATATAAAACGGAGAGCACCTACACGTTGAATCTCGGCAGCCTAAAACTTGTAGGCACACCAGACGCAGTAAACCCGCAGAGAAACAGCATACTAGAAATAAAAACAGTAAACAAACTACCAGAACAACCGCTAGAACACCACATACTACAACTAAACACCTACCAAGGCATACTAAAAACAATCTATAATTCTAGGCCGCCAATAGGACACATAATCTACATACACAAACGAGACGGCCAAATAAAAATATACACCCACATCTTCAACGAACAGCTCTTCCACGAAATCATCAAGAAGGCAAGAATCTACCATGAATACATAACCCAAGACCAGGAACCACCAGCCGAACCCAACTGGCTCTGCAACTACTGCGAATGGAAATGGAGGTGTATGCAAAATGCGAGATAAAATTATGAGCGATAGCACAAAAAGTAGCGCGAATATATTGGAAAGCGCACAACTAATACACACACATATATTAGAATATGTACTAGTCAAAACTAATAGAAAAAGAGGAAGTCGCTCAATCTATATTGACATTGAGCTTTGGGAGATTTTTAGGGAGCGATGCAAGTCATTAAACATTTCAATGAGCGATGTTCTTGAGCATCTCATCTTACTGTTCATTGAAGCCACTAATAATTTCACTAATAGTAAGTCTAATAGTAAATCTATTAGTGTAACTATTAGGAAAGTTAATAGTAATTCTATTAGTGCTGAGGCTTATCCCATAGAGTATAGTGCTTATGCTGTTAGAGTTGATTTTTCAACTGTTCAGTGCTTGTGCCCTAAATGCGGGCAAAAGTTCTTTGAGATGATTGATCGATACTGGCGGCCTGAAAAAGACGTTCTTCAATGTCCAAGCTGTAAGACGGCTTTCAACGTTAAAGGAGAGATCATCTGGGAGGCGTAAAAGTTGTATCGTCAGCAGGTTAACAGCAGAAATATTGTTCTCGCTATCCTCGACTATATAGCCAGTAGGCATTGCAGCGAGTCTTTAGTGTTCTTCAGCAAAGCCGAGTTCATCAAGACATACTACTATCTTCGGGCCAGAAAAGCTATCCCCAGCATTAAAATTGAAACATTACTGCGAATGCTGCGTAAATTGGCGGCCTCAA
>CAZOWB010000186.1:0-3143 GCA_964583315.1 uncultured Candidatus Bathyarchaeia archaeon
TGATGAGTTCGCCTATTAGGTTTGAGGGGAGTTTTATTGGTTGCGGGGTTTTTAGCGCTCTTTCCATTATTGGTTGAGGGGACCCATTCGTCGTTTTCCTCTTGCGCTCAGTTCAAATAATAAGATTGGGGGCTGAACATAACGCCGACTTCGGGTTGGACGGGTCTGTAGCTCTTCAACAATTCTTTGCTTTCTTTTATTATATGGCTTAACTTTTTCGTTGTAGCTAAACGCTCCTCAGCAAACCTATCGTATCCAGAGATGCCGAATCCCCTCTGACTCACGCCCAAAAACTTCATCCCTCCGGCATCAGAATAGGATTGTGTCTGCGCCGCATGCTATGCCATTCCATAACCAACGCTGCTGAGAAACTGCATCCACTGGAGCATAAATGTTAAATCCGCTCACTGATCTTCCCCCTGAACCTCGCTTAGCCACATTAGTTTTTCACGGGTCGCGGATCTCACGAATTCTATTCGAGCGGCAAAATCGGCGTCATCCATATTAGCCCCATTTCGGGAAGCTTGAGCATCCAATTCCATCTAAATCATCGGCAAAGAACCAGTCATTCCCCCTATTCAAAGCGTGATCATACCTCACATCCTATCCACGGTCTCTCTAGAAAATAGATATTAGGTTGTTTAGCAAGTATTGTTAAATATTATTGTTACGATGGTGCTTTAGCTTGCGTTTAAAAATCGACTTTCACGTTCACACCGTTTACTCTGACGGGAAGGGTTCTGTTAGGGATGTTCTTAAGGTGGCTGAGCGTAAAGGTTTGGACGGTTTAGTCATAACTGATCATAATACAGTTAGTGGATATTTAGAGGCGAAATCCTATAGAAGCCGCATGCTTGTTTTGCCTGGCTACGAGGTTACAACGGATGCCGGGCACATTCTCGTCGTAGGTTTAGAGGAAATGCCGCCTAAAATCGGGCTTATTCCTTATCCTTATGAGCGGCTTGTGGAGTGGGTTAAACGTGAGGGAGGATTAGCGATTTTAGCCCATCCGGCGGCTGGAAGGATCAAGCTGAATAGGTGGATAAGATGTAAACCAAACGCTGTTGAAGTTTTAAATGCCTCATATCCTATCTTCCATCCGCTTGTCGATAAGGGATTGAATGTTGCTTTAAGGCTGGGAGTTACCTGCATTGGCGGAAGCGACGCGCATGACCCACGGAGCGTTGGGGATGCATACACGATTGTGGATGTGGTGGATGACCCTGATGAAAAAAGCATTATAGAAGCCGTTAGAAGCGGCAGAGCCGAATATGGTGGAGGATTATCGTCATTTTGGATAAGATTAAGGATGGGGGTGGGATACCTATTGTCTGGCGTGATATACCATATTTATCCATCCCACTAAAGTATTCTCATTTAAGAAAAAATCATTAATTCTTAAATCATTCCGTATTTTACTTAGATTTTATTAATTTATTTTAGTGTGACGGAATGGTGGATCTATTGCCGATAGAAGTTGATAAATGGATATCCAAACTCAAGAAGATTGTGGGAGAGAACCCATGATAGAGGCGTCATGGATCGCCAAATATATGGATGGTTGAGGGCGGTGTAAGAATATGCGAAGACGTAGCCGTTCTTCCATCCGACACGTTGCTACAGCAGAAGTGGTTCATTCCTCTAAACAGTTTATGGAATGAAATCTTTCTATCTCAAAAGTGAATAGTGCTTTGTCTTTTAAGCTCTCACTTGCCTGTTCTTAGCAAATTGCGGTAACAGAATTCAGACTAATTATCGTAAGTTCTTTTACGTTAATTGTTAATTCTTTAACATGTATAAAAATGTGGGGTCATATCTATGTTCTGATGAGGCTTAGTGGATGTTATTTTTCGGGAACTTCGCTAATGAAGGACATGACAAAATTACTGAAGCCGCTGTTTCCTTTGAGGGCTGCCATAAATACGCTCATAAAGACTATTTCAGCCCAAGCCTTAGGTAATACAAAAATTAGTACGCTAGCCGTGCCGCTTCCAACAAGCAGAGGCAATAACGCTACAAAATATAAGATTATGTATAGGCACTCAGGGATAAACGACATCAACACTAAAGGAACAATTATAAGCGAACCATGCTTACTCTGGTTGATTCTTAGGGCTTTAGAGAGTAAGCCGGCGGTTAACCCCGTTAGAGATTTCCCTAAAGGAAGCAGTATTATGGTGAACCAAGAACCATGAGGAGATAAAGGACCATACTGGATTCCCGGAAGTATCCCAACTAATAAACCGGTTAAGAAGCCTAGGAGGGGGCCACCATAGAGTGACGCTATAAACGTTGGAATATGAGATAAATCGATTGATACACCTGGGATTATTTGACCAACATAATTTGATAACGCAAAGAGTATGTTTCCTAATGCCCCCATTAGAGATATGAAGGCAATAGTCTTTGACTTTGATTTCATCATGCTTTTCACGCTCTTTTTCTTTCATTAGAATAATATGACCTATTTAAGAGTTATTACTCAAAAATGAGTTATACTTTTATTTGGTCATTGGCTTAGGTGGCCGACGTGCTAGCCATAACCTGCCTTCTATTTATTTTAGAATGTTATCCTCATCATTCATTTTTGCCATGGCGCTTCATAGTATATCTCTATAGCGTCTTTTCACTCGGGCTGGAATATTCTTTGAGCTTTCACCTATCACTGTGAGATTCTAGATAATAGCGTCTCTAACAATCTCATTTGAAGTAAACTCTTCAAAGCTCATACTGCCTACAAATCTCTCAATCTTTTCGATTGCTCTGATAATGTCCTTGATGAAGAAAATATGGTTTCTCTTGGTTGTCATATCATTATGGCCTCTTTCAAAATCTTTTCCCTTAATTCTTCTCTGATGGATTTTTTCCTCACAAGATCAACCTTAACGCCGAGAATCTTTGACAATTCGATTTCAAGTTCAATAAATTTTAGGAAGATTGGTCAATATTGTGAGGACGCTCAGTATTTAATGGGTTTTGCCTTAAATGTGGAGCAAAAATCATCTAAAGGGGAAAACGATGTTATAAGAAGGTTTATTAGGGTCAACATGAACGGTAATACGGGTTTTTGTTTTGAAAAGTGATGTTGTGATTGTTGGTTCTGGTGTAGGTGGCGCAACTGTTGCAAGGGAACTTTCGATTCG